>NZ_JBHFNU010000048.1:0-272696 GCF_041929145.1 Aerosakkonema sp. BLCC-F183
GGGTGTAAGCACGATGGCTTTCAACCTCAACGGTTTCAACTTTAACCAATCGGTTGTGGATTCGCAAGGTCGCGTGATTGGAACTTGGGCTGATATTATCAACCGCGCTAACCTGGGTATGGAAGTAATGCACGAGCGCAACGCTCACAACTTCCCTCTGGATTTGGCTGCTGGTGTTTCTGCTCCTGTGGCTATGACTGCTCCTGCTATCAATGGCTAAGTTTAGTGTTTAGCTAATCGAAAAGCGCTCTCCTTTTAGGGGGGCGCTTTTTGGTTTGGAGGTTATAGCCTATAGCGCTAGTGTATTTACATATAACGGCAAGCAGCATCAGCTGCGTAAACTTACGTGGATGACCTGTTTTTGATTTGTGCCTTATCCTAAAAACAGGAGTTGTGCAAACTTTGCATCTTTGACGTTCTCACCGCCCTAAAAGTGCGGTGATTCTAAAAATCACTTTTTAGGTTTTCTCTGTAAAAGTAGATGGCGAGAGCAATTGAGAAAATAGAGCAGGATATAGCGGCGCTGGAAGAAGCAACTTCTGCGATCGCACAAGACTTCTACAACACTTACGAACGTTATCTCAACGGCTTGGGGCAAGCAATGCGACAGCAGCTGATCCTCGCAACTTATCACCTCTGCACCCAAGCATATCCCCAAGCATTCCTCAGTTTATCTTTCAGTCAGCGGCAGCAATTGCAGAAAGCAATCCGAAAGCTGGCCGAAAATGCCAAACAACAGTTGCTGGAAGTATTACATCCACCCAAATCCGGCTTATTGGCTCATCTTCCCACTCATAACACCAACTTTGACGAGTTGGTAAGCCGATTGTTTGGCAACCGAGCAGAAAGGGCCCCAAGTCCTGAAGCAGAAGAAAAAACAGCCCCAGGGGAGAGCGAAGAGAGAGAAGAAAAAGAAAGTTCCCCCTCCGTGTCTCTCCTCCCTCTGAATTCAGGCGAAAATCTTTCATTTGTTTCTGAGAATCTTGTAGCGAATGCTTTGTCCGTAGCCAATAGCCAGTCCCCAATCACCAAGCCAGACGAATTAGCCTTCTGGCAGGAGAAATTAGAGGGAGCGATCGCTAAAATTATCCAAAAAGTCTCTCGCGACACCAATCGCCTTTTACAGCAGTCTGGCATATTGCCTAAAAAATTGCCCGAACCAGTGTTAGAAGCAGCTGCCAAAGTAGAAGCATCAGGTGAAAGCGTGCCAGGGCCGCCTAACCTATTAAACTTGGTAATAGAAACCCAAGACGATTCTGCTGCGGACAAATTAGGCGAACAGGAATCGGAAAGTTCCACCCTGATTCAATTAACTGCTATTCATCTGCGCTTATCGGAAATTGAGTTTACCGATCCCAAAGTAGCCACTGTGAGACACCAAATTCGCAGCCTCTCAGCAAAACTGAACAACCTGGGGCGAGATTATCACAAAAAGCAGCGCGAAAAGTCGATCGCTGAAGCGGAAGGCGCTTGGCGTGTCAGTTGGTTCGATGAATAATCACTCATCCGTCATCAGTCATTTGTCAAAATTTAGTTGATATTTCTTAATTAACCGAAAAAAAGTGGTTTCAAGCCCCTAAATTTATCCGTGGGGTCAATCCAAAATCCAAAATCCAAAATCCAAAATCGAATGACCAATGACAGAACAGACTGGGTGCGTTTGCACAAAGCCCTCGAAGTAGAAGAAAAAAACGGCTTCACAGACTTGATGGGGAAGCAATACCGCTTCAGCGAGTTTCTCTGCCTGGAATTTGGGAAAATTCCCAACAATCTGGCCACCGAATGGCGACGCGAGTGGCTGGAGAAAGCCGATCGATTTGCCCGTTATGCCAATCTCACAGTGGAAGAGCGACAAAACCTCATAACCCAAACTCGTCAGTTTCTTCAGCAGATAGAGCAAGGTACGGAATCGGAAGGGCAGAGGGAAAACCCCACCCCCAACCCCTCCCCGTCTACGGGGAGGGGAGGAAGAGCAAGGGAGAATTTATCTTCTCCTGTTTCTCAATCACCACCTGCTAATAATCGCAAATCAAAAAACTTTTCGTTCTCGGCGATTTCGCTTGAGCAACCTCTCAGCAGTTTGGCAGAAGTAGGTTCGAGAAAATCACAATATTTAGCAAGGTTGGGATTGCTGACGGTACGCGACCTGCTATTCTACTATCCCCGCGATTACATCGACTATTCGCGCCAAGTCAGCATTTGCGATTTAATCGCCGGGGAAACAGTGACAATTGTGGGAAAAATCAAGCGCTGTAGTTGTTTTACCAGTCAGAAAAATAAGAAATTAACGATATTAGAAATTTTGCTGACAGACGGCCCGGATAAGATTAAGGTCAGCCGATTTTTTGCGGGTACTCGCTACACGAATCGCGGTTGGCAAGAGTCGATCAAAAATCGCTATCCAGTCGGTGCAGTAGTTGCGGCTTCTGGTTTGGTGAAAGAAAGTAAATACGGCTTGACTTTGGACGACCCGCAAATAGAAGTTTTAGCCAATCCGGAAGATTCGATCGAATCGATTAATATCGGTCGGGTAGTACCGATTTATCCTCTGACTGAAGGAGTGCCGGCTGACTTGGTGCGACAAGCGGTAATGGCAGCACTACCAGCAGTAGAGCAGTTGCAAGACCCCCTACCAGCAGTATTGCGGAATCAGTATGGATTGATTGGGTTACAAAATGCGATCGCCAACATCCATTTTCCCGCAGACAGCGCCGCCAAAGATGCCGCCCGTCGCCGATTGGTTTTTGATGAATTCTTCTATCTCCAGCTCGGATTTCTCAAACGCCGTCAAAACCTCCGCCGCACCCAAGCTAGCGCCATCCTCGCTCCTACAGGTCAACTGATCGAAGAATTCCACAAAGTACTGCCGTTTAAATTAACGAACGCGCAACAACGAGTCATTAACGACATCCTCAATGACCTGCAAAAACCGGAACCGATGAATCGATTGATACAAGGGGATGTCGGTTCCGGTAAAACGGTAGTCGGTGTAGTCGCCATACTCGCCGCGATTCAATCCGGCTACCAGGCTGCTCTCATGGCTCCTACGGAAGTACTCGCAGAACAGCACTACCGCAAACTGGTAGGTTGGTTTAATTTGCTACATCTTCCTGTAGAACTGCTCACCGGTTCCACCAAAACAGCAAAACGCCGCGAAATACACGCCCAGCTGCAAACAGGGGAACTGCCGCTTTTGGTGGGTACGCACGCTTTAATTCAGGATACCGTGAATTTCGATCGACTCGGTTTGGTCGTAATTGACGAACAGCATAGATTTGGTGTCCATCAGCGGGCAAAGTTACAGCAAAAAGGCGAACAACCTCATGTTTTAACAATGACTGCAACGCCAATTCCTCGGACATTAGCACTCACTTTACACGGCGATTTGGATGTCAGTCAAATCGATGAATTACCACCCGGACGAGAAGCGATTAATACAGTAGCTTTATCCGCGAAAGAACGCACCCAAGCCTACGATTTGATTCGTCGCGAAATCGCACAAGGGCGTCAAGTTTATATTGTACTGCCGCTAGTAGAAGAATCGGAAAAATTAGATGTGCGATCGGCTGTGGAAGAGCATCAACGCCTCTCCGAAAGTATTTTTCCCGAATTTCAAGTCGGCTTGCTTCACGGTCGCATGAATTCCGCAGAAAAAGATGAAGCAATTAATTTATTTCGCGATAATCAAACCCAAATACTTGTTGCCACTACTGTGATCGAAGTCGGCGTAGATGTACCCAATGCTACGGTAATGATGATCGAAAATGCCGAGCGTTTTGGTTTATCTCAGTTGCATCAATTGCGAGGTAGAGTCGGGCGCGGTGCAGCCAAATCTTATTGTTTGCTTATGAGCAGTTCTACAACTCCCGATGCGCGTCAGCGACTGAATGTTTTAGAACAATCCCAAGATGGATTTTTCATATCAGAAATGGATATGCGTTTTCGCGGCCCAGGAGAAGTTTTAGGTACTCGTCAATCAGGATTGCCCGATTTTGCTTTAGCCAGTTTGGTAGAAGATCAAGAAGTTTTGGAAATAGCCCGAAATGCAGCTGAAAAAATTATTTTAAGAGACGAAGGTTTGCAGCGATGGCCGTTATTAGAAGCGGAGTTAGAGTATCGCTATCAAAAGTTTATGAGCGGCACAATTTTAACATAATTCTCACAACTGCTTATTTGTACAGAGAAACCGGATTTCTTCAAGAAACCCGGTTTCTGTTCTGGGATAAAAAACCTGCACTCTCAACTATGACGCCAGATAGTTTTCATAATTGCAAGAATGTGAAAATCTTGTGGGGTGGGCATCGCCGCCGCCCTATTTATACAACTTAGATGCGTCGCAACTTAATAATCTAAACGCCAAATTTGACAAGCTGCCTTAGCCATTTTATTTTGTCTTTCTTCAATTTGTTTTGGCCCCCAAACTGGGTAATCTAAAATCTCTTGCGTAATCTTCAACTTTGAACTTTGATAAGCTTTAGCACACTTATCCTGAAACGAATTATTTCCTAATTTGCGATTAACTGATGAATCCAGCAGAGTCATGTTACCCAGTCTGTAAATATAGAGATTTGGATCTGCTTTCGAGAACTCTCCTAGCCAGGTATCTTTAGGACTTTGGGGTAAAATATGCTCTAGGTTTAACTCTGTTCCATTTGGATTCGCAACTAATTCTTTGTTTCCTGTATAATAACTGTTGATTTCGCTCAGGATGTAGCGTGCTAGCTTAGAACTGTTTGCTCCTAACATCTTTTGTGCGAACGAATTACCAAATTCTGTATCTTTGGGATAAATTTCCTTCAGTTGTTCAAAGATAGCTTTAACCGTTTTGGGCTTTTGTTCTCGAATATATTTGACAATCTTACCGTATGCAGATTCCAGTTTAGCGGGAGTATATCCGCAGATAACGCTGTAGCGAAAAGAAAGAATAACTATCATTTTGAGAACTTTCGGGAACATTTCCGCTGGCAAGTTATCTTTCGCCGCCAACAACACAGAATAACATTGGCTTAGTTTGAAAATATTTAATCTTTCTAGGTCATATTTAACATTCACATCATAAGAATCCCAAACAAAACTTTGGGAATTTTCCAGTGCGCCATAAACTTGAGCGGCTTCGCTCAATCCATTGAGAAAATTCAAAACATCTGATGAAGTTTTTAACTTACTGGCCATTTGGCGATATAAATCTTTCTCCGTCACGCTTTCATAGCTTGATAACCAGTAATGGCGGATAAATTTCGTTAATTCAAAATTGTCCGCTCGGAAATTGATTTCTTTCCATTTACTCTGCACTTCTTTAATGTGGTTTCCCGCCCTTGAAAAAAGATAATTTTTCAGTAAATCTGCAACAGACAGATCCAAACCTCTATCATTCAAAGTCTCGAAAATAAGGTAGGAATTGGCTTCATCAGCAACGGCAATGACGATAGCAATCAATTTATCTCCCACGCATTCTTCCAGTTGAAGTAAAACTTCTCCCACATCAACTGCTTTTTTGATACGTTCTTGAATGCGCTTGTATAAGCATAAATAGGAATCAATTATTAGTTTTTTAGATTTTTCTAAATGCTTATTTTTGGCAATTTGACGTAAGGATTCAATTCCTTTTGATTCTACTATATTCTCTTGATAGAATTGATTGTTGTTCTCGTTGAGGACTAGCTTTGGCTCTGTCTTGCGCGTCCGCAAATTTAAGGAACCCAAATACTTTCCTGAAATTTCTTGAGCTAATTGGTTATCCCCTTGTTCTTTGGCTATATCTCTGAGTACGCACATCAATATTGAAATCGTTGAGAGACGCTGTTGTCCATCTATTAACTGGAGTTCAGGCTTTCTAGAGTTATTAACAACAATCGAGCCTATAAAATGTTCGGTGCGTCCTTCATCAATAGTTTCAGTGATGTCTTGCCAAAGCTGCTCGACTTCTGTTTCTGTCCAAGAGTAATCTCTCTGGAAACTGGGTACGGAATAGGAGTTATTACCTCGAAGCAATTCTCCGAAGCTGAGCAATCGACTGTCAATACTGGTGGTAGACATGAGAATATTCCTGTAAGTTTATGAAGCACACATTGCACTTTAATACTTCACAAACTTGCCTTTATCCGGATGATTTTAGTAAGTTGTCTATGGCGATTAACATAATTTAACTTGGTGACAGCAGCATTCCGGTGGCCCAAGAGCGATCGCATTTTCTATTCTCATTGGCAAGACAGCATATTACCCGCTACCAGTTCAACCGTATTTACATTGTTGTATAAAATTACTGCTCCCTAGCAGCCATACTGTTGACTAATCTCATCTTTTACGTCTTATTGCAGGATTTACCTAGCTGTATCATAATTCCCTTTGTTTACAGTCAGGTAAAATATAAAACTCCGTGCCATCTCACCTAGCCAACTTAAACGCCTCTCCAAAAGCGGAATCTTCTGATGTCAGTTCAGAACTCCCATTTACCCTTCAAGAATTAAAATCTGCCATTCCCGCTGAGTGCTTTCAGCCATCCACCTGGAAATCCCTTTCTTTCTTTTTTCTAGATGTATCCGTAATTACAGTTTTTTATGCAATAGCCCACTTTCTCGACTCCTGGTGGTTTTGGCCAGTATTCTGGGTGATGCAGGGAACCATGTTTTGGGCCTTGTTTGTGGTAGGCCACGATTGCGGTCACGGTTCCTTTTCCAAACATAAATGGCTGAATAATGCGATCGGGCATCTAGCTCATACTCCCATACTTGTTCCCTTTCACGGCTGGCGCATCAGCCACAGAACTCACCATCAAAACACAGGCAATATCGATACCGATGAAAGTTGGTATCCCGTTACAGAAAGCAAGTATCGCCAGATGAATTGGTCTGAAAAGCTCATCCGCTTTCAAATTTTGCTGCTTGCTTATCCTCTCTATCTGTTTAAACGTTCTCCTGGCAAGAAAGGCTCTCATTTTCTGCCTAGCAGTCCTCTTTTTAAACCCGCTGAAAAATGGGATGTCATCACCAGTACTGTATGCTGTACTTTGATGGTAGGCTTATTAAGCTGGCTCACCTATGAATATGGCTGGCTATTTCTGCTGAAATACTATTTCGGCCCCTATGTCGTTTTTATAGTTTGGCTTGATTTAGTAACTTTTTTACACCACACGGAGGCTGATATTCCCTGGTATCGCGGTAAAGATTGGTATTTTCTCAAAGGTGCCCTTTCTACAATTGACCGAGATTATGGGTTTATCAATAACATTCATCATAATATTGGTACCCATGTAGCTCATCACCTGTTTCTCAACATTCCTCATTACCATCTCAAGACTGCTACTGAAGCGATCAAACCAGTACTGGGCGATTACTATCGAGAAAGCCGGGAGTCGATCTGGAAATCTTTCTTAGGTTCCTACAAAACTTGTCATTTCGTGTCAGATACGGGAGCGGTTGTTTACTACCGTTCTAAACAAGAACTGTAAAAAGGTCAAAGTTCGATCGCCAAGCCTTTTTCTCTGGATTGGTGGGCGATCGCTCTGAAATACCGATCTTTATGCGATCGTTACCCAATCTTCGGTTAGCAATCGCATTTTTTTATGCTTTAGCGCTACTTATAGTGTAATTTTGGCAAAATTATTTTGAGAATTTTATCCTAAACCAAATATTGTCGCAATATGAGGTAACAGCGTATTACAAGCTTCGCTAAAATTATTAGCTTTCGGTACTTCTGCCATCATCCCTCTCAACATTCCAATTGCCGATCGCGCCGTATTCTTCTTTTCTTCAACTTCAGGATTATTAGCCGCTTCAGCTAATGCCTTTACTTGCTCTAATGCCGTCGCTTTATTCTGGGGTTTCAAATTTTCGTCAGCCTCAATCATTTTTTCCAATCGCTCTAATAATTCTCTGCTTCCCTCTTGTTCCGGCGGTGGGGAAGCTGGTAACTCATCAATTGCATTTGTTGCGTCACTGCTAATCTTACCTAAATTTATCAATTCTTCTTCATTACCCAGATCGCGATTCGCCACACCAGTAACATCGTTTTGGGTATTTATGCTAATTCCGCTAATTTCTGGCATAATATCTCCGTCGATAGATTCTTACATTAAAGCTATGCTTTTTAATTTCAACATCTATCCAGAGATTAAACCCGATCGATCGCAGCCAAATTAATCTGAAAATAACTAAAAAATTATTTCAGTATATTAGTTAAAAGAAACTGTCAACCGTCCGCTTTGACGACGCTCAATGCTGATTGCTGATTGCTCGTTAAACGGCGCTCATGCAGAGGGAACGATCTCAAGCATACACTCTCCCATCTGCGCCTATCACCATCAACAACCGCCCGGACAGGGATTGACACAGGCAATATTTGCCGTAGGAATCGCGTCAATTTTTTCAGTGCTAAAATTTACTCTCCATGCTTGCCTTACCTTAGTATACAAATCCGCATCTTCAAATCCTTGAATTTGAACAATAGCAATAATTCGATTGTCCGCTTTCCCTCTAATTTGACAGTTAACTTGTTGTAACCATTCCTCCGGACGAAGTTTCGGTACTACCCGAACATCCAAAACTGCCTCAACAGGTTCGCCAGAACCATCAGGTCTTTGTTGCATACGCAGTTTTTTTTCTAAAATTAATATACCGCCAAAAGCAGTTTTTTCTGCTTCTGGATCTATCGAAGTAATGCCATACTGACAAGTAGCTTCGCCTATACAACTCCCTGATTTGTACCAACTTGGCAGCGGCTCAGAACTTGCAGGAGACTGAAGTCTTTTTTGCCCCCATTCTAAATAAATGGCAAGCGCCCTACTTTTGTAAGCATTTGCGGGATCTCTTTGTTGGGTAAATAAAGTAGCAGATCTTTGTAAATCTGCGATCGCCCCTCGATAATCTTCTCTATGAGTCTTGCTTACACCTCGGTTATAAAAGTCTTCTGCCCTAGTTTGAACTATTTCTTCCGCTGATGGCGCTATAGGAATTCCGCACAGTAATATAGCAATTCCTAAAACTGAGCTTGCTTTTGGTAAATAGTTCATAATTTTCGCTCTTTCCTAGTTGCTATACTAAATTATTAACTTTGTTAAATCTAAAACATTGCTGTATGAATAAGCAATACAAATACCAGGCTACCGGAGTAAATTTAGTTTATATAATCACAAAAGCCCAGCACAGCCAGGTTTTGCATAAATTTTACGCTAAATTACCAGATAAAGTACGGAAGACCCAGTTTTATTGCAAACTATTTATCAATCCTGTATAAGTCCGATCTGTTTGTCGTGCGATCTAGATTGCTATGTACCGAAAATTGTTTACGTCGGGTGAGTTGGGAAACCGTTTGGGTCGCCAGGGAATCTGGTCTGACCGCTTGTGGGTATTAGGATTGCTAATAGCAGCAATTACAATTTATGCTATTAATCTGGGCAACCTACCCTTGCGAGATTGGGATGAAGGAATTGTAGCTCAAGTGGCTCGCGACATTTGGCGGGCACCAAGCGGCTCAATGCGCTGGCTTTACCCAACCTTGGGGGATACGCCATACATCAACAAACCGCCACTCGTACATCTCCTCATTGCTTGGGCGTATTCGGTTGGAGGCGTTAACGAATGGACAACGCGCTTTCCGGGAGCAATTTTAACCGCTCTCTCCGTTCCGCTGCTGTACGGTATCGGGCGAGAAATTTTTCCCCAACGCCTACCCGCCATTTTTTCGGCTTTGATTTACCTAACCTTATTGCCGATTGTACGCCACGGGCGATTGGCGATGCTGGATGGTGCAGTAATGTGCTTTTTTCTATTTATGGTGTGGTGTTTGTTACGCAGTCGCCGTAACTTACGCTACTGTCTTGGCATTGGGATTGGCTTCGGATTGATTTGTCTGACTAAAGGTATTTTGGGTTTATTATTAGGTGCGATCGTCCTCCTATTTCTGGCCTGGGATACACCTCGACTCTTAACATCTTTTTATTTCTGGATTGGTATCCTGATTGGCAGTTTTCCAGTCGCTTTCTGGTATATAGCGCAGATCCTGCACTACCGTCAGACATTCATCAGTGAAGGTATTGTCGGCCAATCCTTGCAGCGTATTTGGGCACCCGTAGAAAATCATGCAGGGCCACCTTGGTATTACCTTCTGGAAATCTTGAAATACAACTGGCCTTGGCTGCTTTTTTTGCCCCAAAGTTTGCGCTTAGCTTGGGAAAATCGCAATCTCGGTTGGGCAAAGTTAGTCCTGATTTGGAGTGGCGTTTACTTATTGGTAATCTCGGTAATGAGTACAAAACTGCCTTGGTACGTATTGCCGATTTATCCAGCTTTAGCATTAGCACTGGGAACCTATTTGGCAGAAGTTTGGCATTGGCCAACCACAAAATCCTATCCCCGCGCTTGGAGCGTTAGTTTAGTACTGTTAGCTTTAATAGGTTGGGGTGGAAGTATTTACTTTGGTGGATTCTCTGCAAAACCAGAACAAGATATACAGATTATGTTGACTTCGGTTGCGCTAACCATGACCCTAGCAGCTGTCTTGGTTGCTCGTCGCGACCTTCAATTTATCCCAATTTTGTTTTGGGGTACTTATATTTCCCTAGTGCTGCTGATGACTTCGGAGCATTGGGTTTGGGAATTAGCCGAATATTATCCAGTTAAGCCAGTTGCCGAGATCATCCTCAAAAGCGGTATTCCAATCGGAGAAAAGATATATACATCTCACCCCAACTTTCGTCCTTCGTTGAATTTTTATAGCGATCGTCAAGTGATCCCCGCTTCTGCTATAAACTTAGACCTGAAGAAATATTGGCAGTCACAACCTGCCCCCTACTTATTACTCGATCCATCCTCTCTAAAAAATTTAAGTTTACAACCGATGCGATCGCTAGGCGCAGCCGCAGGTTGGACTCTAATTACGCGAGAAGTCGATGCCAAGAGAGTACCGTAGGTGAGTGGGGTAGTGGGCCAAAAAGATCGAAAACTCTTTTTCACCAAGAATCTTTTATGCCAACGGCCCATGCCCAATTCGCCATCACCAAATTGGTCACTCGACCAATTTGGTCACCCAATCCATAAATCCCTGCAAAGGATTTTGTTGAGTGGGCTTTTCATCCAGGGTTGCCAAACTGTAACCCAGGAAAATAGCGCTACCGACGATCGCAATCAGCGAAATAGGTTTGACAATGCGGAAATCCCGACGCATACGAGCCAAAGGGCGACTTTGACGACGTAACATCTGCCCATCAGTCCGCAGTTTTTTACTCGGTTGGGGGTCGCGGACATAATGACCGCTTTCACTAACTACAAAGCGTTCCTGGCAATACGGACACATATATAGTCCACTGCCCGTGTTACCCAGCTTCATTCCCTTAGAACGATGGCAAATCGGGCAAGAAACAGAATGACCATCAAATGTGTGAGCATTCATCAGAATTTCCTAGTTTTCCACGGGATGTATATATTTTTCAGTGCTGATTTGGGTAACACTGCCTTGACGCTGCTGCGCCAAGATTAGAGGTTTTACTTGTGATGAGCTGACGCCATAGCGTGACTTTTAGCGACTCCCATCTGCCTGGGGTACTTCTCGTTTATTTGAAGTGACGACAGGACGTTAGCCACAGATTTACATATTCGCCGATTTCATAGGACTACTAAACGATGACATTTTCCACACCCGTTGCTTTCCTGGCTTTACCCCTGACACCCAGAGGCAACTTTTCAGACTAGCCAACATCGATTGGATTATTTTGGCATCATCCTTAGTCTACCCTTGTTGACTGCCAAAACTGAACACCTGTAGTCTTCCTTATCGATACAATCTAAATGAGGAGCCAGTCACAAAATTTAACCAAACCGCCGATTATTGGCACTCGCCAAATCGGAGTACTTCTCTGTTTCTCTAATACTTTATATAGTCAACTTTATAATGACCTCCATCCCTCCTACTGCTGTGCGTCTCAACGAACAGCCATTGCTTAATACAGGACAATCTTGTCTTACTTCTAACCAATCATCCCGTCTAACTCGCCTTTTTAACCGTCTCCAGCCATCCCCAGAAACTGTCGTACTGATTCTGGCAGTACTGATTGGTAGCGGTACAGGTATGGGTGTAGTGACGTTTCACTATTTGATCGAACTGATCCACACCCTGATGCTACAGGACTTGATGGGAAAGATATCGGCTTGGGGTGCGTGGACTCTCGCCTGCGTTCCTACTATCGGTGGCTTGCTCGTTGGCTTAATGCGCTGGCGCTGGCAAGACTTAGGCCCAAGCATTTCTACATTAATTGCGACTACCCAAGAATCTCGCCACGCTGTCGCCAGACAGCTCAGACCGGTCACGAAGATGGTAGCAGCTTCGATTTCGTTAGGATCGGGTGCTTCTCTCGGACCGGAGGGGCCGAGCGTAGAAATTGGCGCAAATTTTGGTATGCTACTCGGCCAAGTACTACAAGTTTCTCAAGAACGACATCGTTTACTCTTGGGCGCTGGAGCTGCCGCCGGCTTGGCAGCCGGGTTTAATGCCCCCATTGCCGGAGTGTTCTTTGCCCTAGAGGTAGTGCTGGGAACTACTTTTGCCACCTCAGCAGTTAGCGTGGTGCTGTTAGCAGCTGTTGTATCCGCTTTAATCGCTCAGATTGGATTAGGGGCGCAACCTGCTTTTAGCTTGCCTGTTTACGAAGTTCGCAGCCCCCTGGAATTACCCCTTTACATGGGATTGGGTTTATTGGCAAGTCTGGTATCAATAACTTACACCCAAGCAATTCAGCTAGCTCAGCGCTGCTTTCGCGGACAAGTACCTTGTTTTAGCTGGTTGGGTCAAATTCCTAGATTTATTCATCCCATACTGGGCGGTCTCTGCGTAGGTTTGGTAGCTTTGCAGTTACCTCAAATTCTGGGCATCGGCTACGAAACTGTTGAGGCTATGCTCCAAGACGTGGAGTTTTCGCTACAACTTCTGTTAGTGTTACTGGTCGTCAAGCTCGTGATGACGGCGGTTAGTTTGGGTAGCGGATTGGTGGGCGGCATTTTTGCCCCAGCTATGTTTTTGGGCGCGTCTTCGGGAGCAGCTTACGGAAAAATTCTGGCCGCTTTGCTACCGGGAATGAGCGCCAATATCGCCGCACCACCGGCTTATGCAATGGTCGGAATGGCTGCGGTTTTGGCTGGAAGCGTGCGGGCTCCGCTGACATCTATTCTTTTGTTATTTGAGCTGACACGGGATTACCGTATTGTCTTACCTTTGATGGCAGCAGTGGGTCTTAGCGTTTGGTTGGTGGAAAGGCTTAAACCAACTGCCACTCAGGGTTTGAACCTGCAACAAATGGGCTTGAATGTAGAGAAAGACCAGTATCTGGAAATTTTGAAGCAAATGCCTGTGAAGGCAGCGATGCAAATACCGCGCTTGATGCTATCGGGCTCTTGCGGTGTCCTAGAAGCTGGCCTTGCTCTTACTGATGAGAGGTGCCATACGGCTTTGGTTGTTGATGCAAACGAGCAACTAATTGGCCTTGTTACTCTTAAGGATATCAATCGGGCGATCGCACGATCGCAAGCAGATCCTCTTGCTTGCAATTTAGCCACTCAGACCCTCGAATCTATCTGCACCAAAGAAATCCTCTACGCATACACTTCTGAGTCTGTTGCTGAGGCTTTAGACCGCATGGCAGCTCGTGGTTTGCATCAGCTACCTGTAGTTGAACGAGACAATCCCCAGCGAGTTTTAGGCTTACTAGAACGGGAGGGGATTAACTTAGCTTGTGATGTAGCAGTTACAGGTCAGGCACTCACCCGCTACCTATCAACTTCATCTAAAACGGATGAGTTGCCTCTAAACAAACTCAAGCAACCTGCTTGAAAACTTCAGGCAGCTTTGCGGGAATTTATCTTTGCTTGACAGCAGAAAGAAAGCATTCCCCTAGCTTCGCCTGACCGTGCAGCGGTGATCGGTCGGCGTATCTAACTATGCAGCTTTCTGCTTGGCATTAACGCTCAGGATTCTTCGTCCTCTGGAATTTCATCTGCATTTAGTTGACGCAGCCGAATATGTTTGCGTCCCAGAGAAATTTCAAATTCATCTCCTGGCTGTAGTCCCATCTGTTTGGTGTAAGCTGAGCCAATCAGTAAGTTGCCGTTAGATTGCACACTAATCCGATAGCTAGCACTACGTCCGCCGCGTCCGTTGCCACCTTGTTTGCTATCTAACTGAATGCCTTCGGCATCAATGAGAGCGTTCAAGAACTTCATCATGTTGACGCGCTCTACACCGTTTTTTGTGACGGTGTAGTAGCCGCACTCTTTGGCCTTTTCTTCTTTGCTCAGATTTTCCAGCTCTTTGACTCTTCTGAGGAGAGCTTCCCCAGTTAGGGTTTCGATCTTTTTGGTTTTACTCATTAACTTGACCCGAAAATTAATCCTTCAAGTATTTTATAGTATCTTACTTTAGGTGAACTTTGCTATGCTTATGAAGCTTTAACTTTGTATCAGCTCGCAAAATTATGTTACAACACCCTCACTCAACTTGTTATTTTGCATTGTTCGGCAGTTGTAGGGGCGTTTATCAACAAGAAGCTTCTTCACCCATAACTTGCCTCAACGGTCAGCAGTAGTGGCAAGAATTGTTCTATTTGCTTTGATGCCCCCATACCTTTATCGGCGGCATTTAAACCCTTATAAGCGACAACCTACCTTAACCAACTGACAGACTCCCTCTCTTAAGAGTAGGCGCGTCGTTATCAGATATGTTAGTGGGCCACTGTTGATAGGGTCTTTATTCTCGATCGATCGACTGCTACGAATGCTGCTGTAGAACAAAACTTTACTGCATAGTACGCGCCTTTATGATTTAATAGCCACATCTAGCTTCTGGCAGTTGCTTCTAGACGGGAATTAAAAGACTCTATAAATAGATCTGTGCCGTATGAGTTGTCAAGAGGATGAAACTAACCACTCGCGGACATTACAGTGTTAAGGCACTGCTAGATTTGAGTTTACAGCCAGCATATGGCCCCACTTCTGTGAGAGCGATATCGCGCCGTCAAGATATCCCAGCTCCATACTTGGAAAAACTGCTTATAGAGATGCGTCGTGCTGGTTTAGTCGAATCACTTCGCGGTGCCCAAGGTGGTTACAAATTGGCACGCCAACCCGCACAAATTTCTCTTGGACAGATTTTAGAAGCAGTTGGCGAAACTATTGAACCGCTCCCTCATCGCGCCCCCGATGCAAAGCTTGCTGAGGACTGGGTGACATTTACCGTTTGGCGACAGTTGCACCAAAAGCTCAAAGAAGCTCTCTATAGTATTTCCTTGGAAGACCTTTATTTCGATGCTCGCAGCTGGCAAGCATCCTTGGGGGAAGAAACGAGTTTTGTTGTTTAAGAGTCAGCAATTAGTGGAAGAATGAAGGATGAACGCACAAGGATCGAAGTCTACTGACAGCTGAGGGCTGAAAACGAACATTTGAGAAGGTATGCAGTTTGATTTTTGGCAACTGGAGCCAGCGCTCGTCTTGGCATTAGCAGCCTGGTTAGATTACCTGATTGGCGATCCTTGGGGTTGGCCTCATCCGGTGCAGCTGATGGGTTGGGTAATCGATCGCTTATCTAAATATCTAATACAAATTTTAAACAACCCTATTACCCTACGGTGCATTCATTTTACAAAAAAGATCGCTAATTTGCCGATAGATACCATAGCACCCCGATGTGCTGGCATAGTACTGGGAATCATATTGGTAATGGGTAGCGCGTTATTGGGTTGGTTAATTGTTGAAGCTGCCAAGTGGCTGCATCCTTTATTGGGCATTGCTGTTACGACGGTTATCCTAGCCAGCTGTTTTGCAGGCAAGAGTTTGAGAGATGCTGCTGAAAAAGTTTTGCAACCCTTAACATCTGGAGATTTAAGTGGATCTCGTTCTAGTTTGAGCCAATATGTAGGTAGGGATACAGATAAGCTAGCAGAACCAGAAATCCTGCGATCGGTTTTGGAAACGGTGACAGAAAATGCCACAGATGGGGTAATGGCTCCATTATTTTATGCCATACTCGGTGCATTTTTGCCGATCGTAGGTAGCGTACCCTTAGCGCTTGCCTATAAAGCGGCAAGTACTCTCGATTCAACCATCGGCTATCGAGAAGCACCTTATACATATATAGGATGGTTTAGCGCTAAACAGGAAGATGTTCTTACCTGGCTTCCTTGTAGATTTTTGGTAATTACCTTGGCAGTAATATCCGGTAGACCCAGGTATGTTTGGCAGATGTGTCTTCGGGATGCGCCATCAGACCCCAGTCCTAATTCCGGTTGGAGTGAGTGTGTTTACGCTGCCATACTGGGTGTGCAAGTAGGAGGTACAAATTGGTATCGCGGCGTTGCCAAACACAAACCCTTATTGGGAGATCCAATTAACCCTATTACTCCCGATCGAATCAGACAAGCAATGCAGCTGACACGCTGTTGCTTTCTGATTTGGTTGTGTATCGCATTAGCTGCCTTAAGCTTAAGAAGTATTCATTAAATTGATTTTTTGTCAAGTCAAACGAAATCGAAATAAAGCAAAGAATATGAGTTTATTAGACAAATCCTCGCTGTGGAGCTAGGAATTTACGTAGAAACCCGGTTTATAGAATCATCGTGTCTAAGTAGGGCTTGGGAAAAAGAAATTCGTCAAGAGCGATAAGATAAGATTTTTGAAACCACCCAGTTGGGTGACTTGGTGGAACGAAGTGGGATGACAGCAGTCAAAATTTATTTAGGATTTACGCGAGGAAGAGGAGTGTGTCATGCCCAAAAGACTTTTACAAGCAGCCATCATCACATTCTTACTCCAGCTACTGGCGTTAGTCAGCTCACCAACCGATCGGCAAGCAAGCACAGCATATCGTTGGCGATCGAATCAAACCCCTATCGCCGTTCTCGTGCATCGCCTGTTTCAATCACAGAAAACGTTGTTCAGGTGAGAAATGATTTCATGCGATCTATCTCTGTGGCACGCTAGACTGCTAGAGAAAGTAATCGATATGAGAGCTTTAAAGCCCTGCTTATCGTGCGAAACGATACCGAGTTATAGCAGCTAGTCGGTAGCCATGACGAATCGCCTTGCTCAATCCCCAAGTTTGTACCTGCGTAAACACGCCGAAAACCCCCTTGACTGGTGGCCTTGGTGTGACGAAGCTATAGAAGTTGCCCGCCACGAAAACAAGCCGATTTTCCTTTCGATCGGCTATTCGAGCTGTCATTGGTGTACGGTTATGGAAGGCGAGGCATTTTCTGACCCCGACATTGCCGAATATATGAACGCCAATTTTATCCCGATCAAGGTCGATCGGGAAGAGCGGCCAGACCTAGACAGTATCTATATGCAAGGATTGCAGATGATGGTCGGGCAAGGCGGCTGGCCCCTCAATGTCTTCCTAGATCCCAAAGACTTAGTTCCTTTTTACGGCGGTACATACTTTCCCGTACAACCTCGCTACGGACGCCCCGGATTTCTGCAAGTACTCCAAGCCATACGCCGCTACTACGACACGGAAAAAGCCAAGCTCGAATCAGTAACTGCGGAGATTCGCGGTTATCTCCAGCAAGCAGCCGCGCTGCAATCCGAAGGTAGCGAAAAATTAGATTCATCTTTATTACAAAAGGGTTTAAACACTAACGCCAGCGTACTGAAGGGAGTAGGTTATGGCCCTAGTTTCCCGATGATGCCTTATGCCCAACTGGTATTGCGCGGGGTGCGATTTGGTTCTCCGCTTGCAGCTGCAAATCAGGAATCCGAAAATGATTTTAGGCAAGTTTGTACCAAGCGTGGGTTAGATCTGGCGCTGGGAGGTATTTACGACCACGTAGCCGGAGGTTTTCATCGCTATACCGTCGATCCATCTTGGACAGTGCCTCACTTTGAAAAAATGCTCTACGATAACGGTCAGATTGTGGAATATCTGGCCTGTTTGTGGAGTAGCGGAGTAAGGGAACCGGCATTTGAGAGCGCGATCGCCGGTACGGTACGATGGTTGAAGCGGGAAATGACTGCTCCTGAAGGTTACTTTTACGCTGCACAGGATGCCGATAGCTTCCCCGATCGCACAGCTAAAGAGCCAGAGGAAGGCAACTTTTACGTCTGGAATTATAGCGAATTGGAACAGCTGCTCACTCCTGAAGAGTTAGCTGAGATGGAAGAGCAGTTTACAGTTACTGCTGAGGGCAATTTTGAAGGCAACAATGTTTTGCAACGCCGTCATCCGGGTAAGCTGAACGACACAATCGAAACGGCTTTAACCAAACTGTTTCAAATGCGTTATGGCGCAATGCCTGAAACTGTGGAAACTTTCCCGCCAGCGATTAACAATCAGGAAGCTAAGAGCGGGAATTGGGATGGTAGAATTCCGCCCGTTACCGATACAAAAATGATTGTGGCTTGGAATAGTCTGATGATTTCAGGGCTGGCACGAGCTTATGTTGTATTCGGTCAGATAGAATATTTTTTGCTTGCGGTTCGATGCGCCAATTTTATTTTGGATAGCCAGTGGGTGCAGGAACGCTTTCATCGCCTCAATTATGACGGAAAGCCGGCAGTTCTGGCTCAGTCTGAAGATTACGCCCTTTTTATCAAAGCGCTGCTCGATTTGCAGCAAGCAACTCTAAGAATTGCCGATGGAGAAGAAATTTCCGGTTACGAATTACCAAAAGCGAATTTTTGGCTCGAAAAAGCAGTTAAGGTGCAGGAAGAGTTCGATGAATTTCTGTGGAGTTTGGAATTAGGCGGTTATTATAACACAGCTAGTGATGCTAGCGGCGATCTGGTGGTGCGGGAGCGCAATTATAACGATAACGCTACTCCTTCTGCAAATGGGATTGCGATCGCCAACTTAGTGCAGCTCGCCTTGCTGACGGAAGATCTGCAATATCTCGATCGTGCCCAGCAAGCTTTACAAGCTTTTTGCAGTGTGATGAACCAACCCCAAGGCTGCCCCAGTCTATTTACTGCTTTAGACTGGTATCTCAACCACACTTTGATTCGTACTAACACCGAACATCTCCAATCTCTAATTGCGGAGTATGTGCCTACAGCCGTTTATGCGCTTGCGGATAATCTCCCAGACGGAAGTGTAGGGCTTGTTTGCCAAGGACTCAGTTGCTCGGAAGTCGCCCACAGTCGCGAGCAATTGTGGGAACAAGTTCGGAAATTAGGGGATAGGGGATAGGGGATAGGGGTTAGGGGTTAGGGGCAAGGGAAGAAGGAAGAGGGAAGAAAGAGAGGGAAGAAAGAGAGGGAAGAGGGAAAAGCGAAAATATTAATTCTTCTACTCCCCCGCTCCCCCACTCCCCCACTCCCCTATCCCCTATCCCCGACGCCCTTTCGACTGGGTGGAATTTGCTCGATCGCAATCAGGGATTCCATAATTGATTTGACAATTGGTGCGGCGACAGTCGAACCAAAGACTCTACCTTTCGGTTCGTCTACCACAGCTACAACTACATAACGAGGAGAGTCAACTGACAAAATGCCAACAAAACTGGTGATTTTGGCATTGGCGGAATAACCACCTGTAGAATTGGCTTTTTGGGCTGTACCTGTTTTGCCGGCGATGCGATATCCGGGAATTTGTGCATTTTTTCCGGTTCCCTTGCTGACTACGGTTTCCATCATTTCCAAGACCGTTTGGGTAGTCTTGGGTGAAAAGATCGGTCGCGGTGCGGGGAGTGTGGGTTGCCAGTGCATTTGTCCGTTGGAGTCAAATAAACCGCGAACGACATGAGGACTGACCAGCTTACCACCGTTGGCGATCGCACCGTGAAGTTGGGCCAGTTGCAGGGGAGTGATGGAAAATCCCTGACCGAAAGAGGCGGTGGCCGGTTCAATGGCCGAAGAGGTAAATTCTTCTTGACTTTTTAACTGACTGGATGTTTCAAAAGGCAGGTCTGTTTCCACAGTTTGTCCCAGTCCCAGGCGTTCCAGCCAGCCGTAGTAAACGCTTGACTTCAGTTGCTGTACGATCTGCACCATTCCGACGTTGCTGGAAACTTGCAAAATTTGAGCGATCGTCAGCCGTCCCTGACCGCCTCCCTCAGCGTTTTTAATCGGCCAGCCCGCCACTCGAATCAGGCCGTTGTCTACAAAGGTACTGTCGGGTGAGATCGCTCCAGTTTCTAGGGCAATCGCTACATTGAGCGGTTTGAAAGTCGAGCCCGGTTCGTAAAGGTCTGTCAGCGCCCAATTCTTAAACAGTTCTACATTATATTTGGAGTAATGGTTGGGATCGTAGGAAGGTTCGGAAACCATTGCCAGCAGGGAACCATCCCGCGCATCCATAACGATCGCTGTACCTCGCTTGGCCTGGAATTGTGCAATTTTTTCTTTGAGGGCAGAACGGGTAGCGCGTTGGAGTCTGCTATCTACAGTCAGTTGCAGTCGCAGATCGTCTGTATTCATTACTCCTACTGGCGCGTAGTCGGGCATGATCGCACCGTTTCCAGTCCGACTCAGCCTGACGGCTTTGATGGAACGTTCTAAAAGATTTTGTTGGCTGCGTTCTACACCTGCTTGACCGATGTGATCCATATCGACATAGCCCACAATGTCTGCGGCAAGTTCCTGCTGTGGGTAGAGGCGCGAGTAATGGGGCAATAACTCTAGGCCATCCACTCGCAAGGCGACGATGCGATCGGCTACTTCTTCCAATAAGGAATTTTCAAGGCGAATCCCACTTTTTTTTTTGTTGAATAGTTTTTCCAGATCTTCGACAGAACGACCTAACAGAGGGGAAAGTTTTGTGGCCACTTCTTGTTTGGAAGTTTTAAATAGCTTGGGATGCGCGTACAAGGTGTAAGCTGGGCGATCGATTGCCAGAATGTTGTTATTGCGGTCAACGATGGGACGTCGAGGCACATACGGACGTAAGGTAACAGCTTGTTGCTGCTTTGCTCTGCCTTCCAGTACAGGCCCGCGAACAACTTGCAGCCGATACAAATTCCAGGCTAAGCCCAATCCGCTCACAATTAAAACGATCCACACTACTATAATTCTGTGCAACGGTGCTTGTTGTGGCTGAGATTTGGGATTGTGCGATCGCTGATGAGTTTCTGAGTATGCTGAAATTTTGCCTGTATTCTTTGCGCCAAACTTGCGTTCCCAAGCAGAGATATTTTGCAGGCGGAGTTTGGCAATGGGAGCTACTAAATTGGCCCCAAGTTGCGCTTGTTGCTTGTCTGAGCTTTTGCGTCGCCCAGAGGGGTGTTTGAGCTTGGGTTGTCCGGTTCTGCTGCGACGCCTACCAGCATAACGAGAAGAGGGAGGCTCGGGTGAAGCCATATCAAAACCTGTACAAAAATGGCGATAACAATTGTTGGGGAATTATTGCTGAATGCTTCCCAGTTAGATTGATTTCTGTTCAATTAATAGCGCAAACACAATTTTGGAGATTGGCTTGCATTTTCTGCCAGACTTCCAATCTCTTTAGTACCCTACTGGTGTTGGAGTTAGCTGAGGATGGGAAACTGAGGCGGCAGCCGTTTTTTCTGTAGGAGCCGATCGCTGTGGTGAAGGTACGAGAAACAAATTATTTTCTGGAGTTGGGGAGACCAAACCGGTATCGGGGTTTTCTGCACCCTCGGCGAGTTTATTTTTTAACACTTCACCCGCAGCCGTCAGTTGACGTTCTTTTCGCTCCAATATTTCCAGTTTGCGGTATTCTCGGCTCCAGAGTTGCTGGGAATACACTGTCCCCCCGTAAACGAAGAGCGCCGCACCTGCGAGGAAAAAAGTTACAACTGTCGAGCTGCGTTGCAGCCAAATGCCTGCATTTAACCAAGCTGGTATAGATTCAGACCCAGACTTAATTTTGACAGTTTTATTGTTAATTGAGTTCGATCGCTGCTCGCGGACTGGACGCGAGCGCTTTGTCACTGCCTGCTCTAGCTTCAGCGTAGCTTGTTTGTCTCCCATTTGTCGTAACGAGCTTTGGGATCTGCTGCCGACCGCCCTTTTTTGAGCTTCGATTTCAGTAACAACCGATCTTCTGAATGGTAGCCTTTTTGCAGAAAACACAGATTTAGGCGCGATCGACATATGCTGTACCAATCTGATAGACATTCCCATTTCCACATACTTTTTCGGGATGGGGATTTTGAACTGAGTAGAGCTGTTCGGAAAGTAGGGTTTCACATCAAAAGCTGGAATCCTTTTGGAAATCCTCCTTTCTGACAGGATTCTAACATTGCTAAACCTCTCTCTCACCAACCCTATGGGTCTGGGAGATCTGATTGTAATAGCCATCTTTACCCTTAAACAATCTTCTGACCTCAGTTTGAAGATCCGAATGGAAATAATCTTACGTATCCTATCGAGCTTCCGATAGTTAATCTTTGTCAAATCTGGACAAAATGACTTCTTTAAGAGATAATTTACCTTTTTTGCAGTATCATATCAGAAGCGGCGACTTTGCTTCCCAAACAAAAATTGGGTTGTATTTGCACCCTAGCTTAGTAAATAAAGTATTGTTATCATCATCTAGTTACGAATTGTGACGCAATCGTTAACAGAGGAGTGTATGAACAAGAAAATCGTTAGTTTGTTTCTCGGATTCGGCTTGGCGGCTATGTTAGGAGCTTGTCAGGGTGGTGGCGATAATGCACCCGCTACCACAAGTCCATCTCCCGCCTCACCAGCAGCAGGAAGTTCTCCCGCTCCTGCCAAACCACCAGCCCCACCAGCGGCTACTCCAGCTAAACCGCCTGCAACTCCTGCTCCTACTAAATCGCCCTAAGCTGGTTTTCGGTACTCTGACGATCGGCTGGCATAAGTCCGACTACTGAGCAAAGTAATCAACCTTAGCAAAAAGTTATCAGAGGATAAGGCGTCAATTACCCCACCTGATTCTACCGAATCCAGGTGGGGCTTGTTTGTCAGCCCCCAGCGCTGGTACACAACCAATCTACAGGCAGTATCGTAAGAGGATCTGATGAATAGAATTTTTCCCTATATCGGAAAACTGCTGCTTTTGTACTCCTCTGGTGCGGTGCTGCTTTCTTCAACCGATCGAATGTTAGCCCTACCACCGCCAGATGATACACCCGAAGAAGTTTTGCGGACAGAAATTATTACTGGAGCGCGATCGCCGATTGATGGTAAACCTGTAGATGCTGCCGAGTACGCTCAGTTAAGAGCAAGCTTGGCAGAAGCACAACCTGGAAGACCTCAAGTCGATCCCGAAGTGCAGCATTTAATTTTCTTGCTGCGTTTAAGTTATCCGCTCCGCAAACTTTTCCCATTTTTGCATTTTTAGCAGCGATCGGCCATTACGGATCGATCTCTACTGGTGCTGGAAAAGCCTAGTTTTAGGGACTGGGCATTAGATATCTGCAAAAATTATGGTGGGATAGGAAATGTCTACTGGCAATAGCCGATCGCACAAGCATTTGGGCCGCTAATTGGTAAGTGCGATCGCCATAAATACCGGAGGCCCACAATAGCGCTGGCGCGATATTGTTGTGGGTAATTCAGGCGATCCTCTAGCACAAGATGTAAATACATGAAAAAATGTATAAAAATATAAAGTGCTTTTGCAACTCTGTCCTGTCTGAACAAGTCAGTAAGTTCCTCTTAGGTAGGTAGCCTCATGTCCATGACCATTGCTCCCGAGCAGATTGACCGGATTGTTTGGAATCAGCATCAAGACCCGTTTGAAGTGTTGGGTCCCCATTCTGTAGAGCAAAATGGCAAAACTGTTTGGGTAGTGCGAACCTACCTTCCCAATGCTGACGCTGTGTGGGTAGTTCTGCCAGAGGAACGCAAACAATACCCGATGCAAGCGGTGCACAATCCTCATTTTTTTGAATGCACCATAGATATACCGGAATTAGCAAACTATCAGCTGCGGATCAAAGAAGGGGAACACGAGCGGGTCACTTACGATCCCTATGCCTTCCGCTCTCCGTTGCTGACCGACTTTGACATTCACTTATTTGGGGAAGGAAATCACCATCGGATCTACGAGAAGTTAGGGGCGCACCTAACTGAGGTGGAAGGCGTTAAAGGTGTGTATTTTGCAGTTTGGGCTCCCAATGCGCGTAATGTTTCTGTTTTGGGGGATTTCAACTGGTGGGATGGTCGCAAACACCAGATGCGAAAACTGGTCAATGGTGTTTGGGAACTGTTTATTCCGGGACTGGAAGTGGGAGTCCACTACAAGTTTGAAATCAAAAACAATGCGGGTCATATTTACGAAAAAAGCGACCCCTACGGTTTCCAGCAGGAAGCACGACCTAAAACTGCTTCGATCGTCACAGATTTGGATACCTACACCTGGCACGATAGCGATTGGATGGAAAAGCGCCGTCACACCGAGCCCCTGAGCAAACCGGTGGCTGTCTACGAATGCCATTTAGGTTCATGGTTACACGCCGCTGCTGATGAACCGGCTAAGTTGCCGAATGGGGAAACCGAGCCGGTGGTAGTTGTCTCGGAACTCAGACCGGGGGCTCGTTTTCTTACTTATCGCGAGTTGGCGGCAAAGTTGATTCCCTACGTTAAGGAACTGGGATTCACGCATATTGAATTATTGCCGATCGCAGAACATCCTTTTGATGGCTCTTGGGGATATCAAGTGACGGGGTTCTACGCACCTACTTCTCGTTACGGTACGCCCCAAGATTTTATGTATTTTGTTGACAAATGTCACGAAAACGGTATTGGGGTGATCCTAGACTGGGTACCCGGTCACTTCCCCAAAGACGGTCACGGTTTGGCATTCTTCGATGGCACTCACCTCTACGAACACGCTGACCCTCGCAAGGGCGAACACAAACAGTGGGGCACTTTGGTGTTCAACTACGGTCGCAATGAGGTGCGTAATTTCCTGGTAGCTAACGCCCTGTTCTGGTTTGACAAGTACCACATTGATGGGGTACGGGTAGATGCGGTGGCTTCTATGCTCTACCTCAACTATTTGCGCCCGGATGGGGAATGGGTAGCGAACCAGTACGGCGGTTGCGAACACATCGAGGCGGCTGATTTCTTGCGTCAGACAAATCATGTCATTTTTAGCTACTTCCCCGGTATTCTTTCGATTGCAGAAGAGTCAACTTCTTGGCCGATGGTGTCTTGGCCTACCTATGTGGGAGGTTTGGGCTTTAACTTGAAGTGGAATATGGGCTGGATGCACGATATGTTGGATTATTTCAACATGGACCCGTGGTTTCGCCAGTTTCACCAAAACAACATTACCTTTAGTATTTGGTATCACCACAGCGAGAATTATATGCTGGCGCTGTCTCACGATGAGGTGGTACACGGCAAGAGTCCGTTGATCGGTAAGATGCCGGGAGACAGGTGGCAGAAGTTCGCCAATGTGCGAGCTTTGTTGACTTATATGTATACTCACCCTGGCAAGAAGACTCTGTTTATGAGTATGGAGTTTGGCCAGTGGAGTGAGTGGAATGTGTGGGGAGATTTGGAGTGGCATTTGTTCCAGTTCGAGGCGCACCAACAGCTGGTGAAGTTTATGACTGAACTCAACCACTTGTATCAAAATGAACCTGCGCTGTATACTTGGGATTTCGGTGAAGGTGGGTTTGAGTGGATTGATTGCAGCGATAATCGCCACAGTGTAGTTTCCTTCCTACGTCGGGATAAGGAAGATCCCAGTAATTTTGTGGTGGCGGTGTGTAATTTTACACCTCAGCCCCATAGCCATTATCGGGTGGGCGTGCCTGTACCGGGATTCTACAAGGAACTGTTTAACAGCGATGCCGGTCACTACGGCGGTAGCAATATGGGGAATTTAGGTGGTAAGTGGACTGATGAGTGGAGTTACCACAATCATTACCATTCGCTGGATCTGTGTTTGCCACCGCTAGGGGTGCTGATTTTGAAGCTGGATAAGGAGAAGACGGCTGAAGCTCTCAAGGCGGCGAATCCGGAATTTGAGGAGGAGTTGGAGGAGTAGGGGCTAGGGGCTAGGGGCTAGGGGCTAGGGAAGAGGGGCTAGGGAAGAGGGGAAAGGGAAGAGGAATGAGTGACTTTTGACTTTTGACTTTCTCGCCCTTAATCCCGCAGACAGTTACGATCGCTCTCTGTGCGTAACGCTCCCAACAATGTGGATACCCAAACGCAGCGCTTGGGAGCGTTGGTAGAATTATTTTGACCGCGAGTAATAAAGGTGATTCTGCCTAACTGTCCGTTAACGTGACCTTTGTACTGGAACTGTACTCTATGAATGCCATTGCTTGTGTACAATGTGGTGTTGTTTCGGTCGATCGCAATGTTGTCGGCATCTTCACCAAGCAGGTTGTTCCAAGGTAAACTATCTGTGGGTAGGCTCTCTGGATGTACAGACCATTGCACTCGATCGCTGTTAGTCCGGAAGCTGGTTTGCCAAATTCGTTTCTCCCTTTTACTGTTGATTTGCGCTTCGCGCATAGCATTCAACGCTTCCGCTTGAGCTGCATTGAGGCGTTGGCGATTCAAAAATGCCAGCCAACTGGGGGCGGCGATCGCTGCTAATATTCCCATAACAGCGATAACTACAAGCATTTCCACCAGGGTAAAGCCCTTATCGAAGGTTGAGGAAATATATTTCATTTTATAAACACAACAGATGCACTTAATTCAATTTTCTGACTTAAGTTAGCTATCCGGCAACCATATTTTTATATTCGATTTCCCTATGAGCGACTGGGTATAACTTGCCGATCTAATAGACCACTTTAGAGGCAATCATTATTATTACCTGCACGCATAGCTCCCAGTACGGTATCAACAAAAACACAACGCCTCGAACCATCTGCTTGATTGCGAGGCTTAAAAGTGATTTTTACTCCATTACTTCCCAAAGCTGCCCGATAGTCATCATGAACCAAACCTTTGTACTGAAATCTCATGCTGTAGTAGCCAGCAGGTGCTGTTGGTAGAGTTGTATTCGCGGTATCAATGGTAATTTTATCGCTATCTTCCCCAGTCATATTGTTCCAAGGGTTAGCTTGAGTGCTAGCACAATTAAAATCAGAAATTTCATTCGGAACGGGATGTACAGACCATTGCACCCTATTTATGCCATCGGTATCAGGGTAATCGCGAAAGCAGACTTGCCAAACTCGCTTTTCTCTCTGGGCATTTGCTTGGGCTTCCCGCAATACGCTAAAAGCTTCGGCTTGAGCGGTATTTACACGTTGTCTAGTTAAAAATCCCAGCCAACTGGGGGCAGCTATTGCTGCCAAAATGCCTACAATTGCTATAACGACGAGCATTTCTATTAAAGTAAAACCAGATATTGCTTGTTTTGAGATATGCTTCATTTTTTTCTCCTCAATAAAGCAGGATATGTAAACTAATTTCTTAGAATGTTTATTGGGCAGGTTTTTTGTCGATAACTCCACGGGCTACTGCTTGGGTTTTGATCGCTAGAAGTGGTGCTACTTTAATTCCTCCTTTACCAGTTGGATTACCTCTGAGGAATAAAACAATGTCTTGATTAGAAACATCTCCGCTCACATTAATAGCACTTCTGACACAAGCCATAAAGCTGGGGTTAGTGAATCCATTGGGGTTAGTTGACGGGGGGATACGATTATATATCTCACGACGATTGCCAGTGCTGTCAACATAGGTTTCTGTTGGGCATTCAGAAGGTTTAACCGTTAAATTATCTCGTGGGTCTGCACCAGGAGAAGTGCGATCGGGATAATCAAGAAAATCGACTAATACCGCTGTTGAGCTTGTATTTATATTCCCGCTAGATATTTTGACTCCCCTACTATCAAACGGCCAAGAAGCAAAGCTAACGCTATTTTCTGTAGGGTCTGTATATCCGTCCGATTTTGTCAAATTACTATCTGGTTTGTTTTGTGGGTACTTATACAATTGGTATCGCATAATTCGCGAAATACCTTTCCATCTATTATTATCGGGGTTATCATCGCTGTTTCTTACTTGAAGGTAAACTACCAAACTATAAGCACGTCGCCGAATTTTTAGTTGGTCGCACTCTTGTCTTTTAGGATTAACAGGATCGGCATTTGCAGACCCAAAATTATCGCAATTCAAGCTATTAAGAGAAGTGTCATTAATATTAACAGAAGTACCATTAATCTGCTCTGGTTTCCAAAAAACTAAAATTGGTTCGTATTTAGTATTAAACGGTAGATTAGCTCTTAAGGAAGTTATACCAATACCCCCAATAGTCCTTTGATTATTAATCTGTTCGTTCGTGTAGACATAAGCTGCCTCTCTCAGATCGTTTACTATAAAATCCATCGCCATTTGCATTTCTCTCTGAGTTTCCGATCTACCATATTCTCGACGCTCTGACTGCAATAGATCGGTGATCATATCTAACAACGCTAGAATGACAAAAGTGGATATCACGATCGCTACCAAAAGTTCCAATATGGTAAATCCCGCTTTTTTCCCTTTTTTAGCTTTAAATAGTGTTCGTTTTAGCAGAGACTTAATTATTTTTGTAGACATTGTTTTTGCTCGCTATTCAATCAATTCAAGATTGCCAAATAAAAAAGAAAATGCTTACTGATTTTCCAAAAATGTCTTGTAACTGCTTTGAGAGTCAGGGGTATCGCTTTTTACAACGCTTGTGTATATGATTGCTAAAGGTAGCTTTTTCTGAGCCCCAAGTGCTGTGCTAAGTTTCAAACTAGCAGCTTTCTCAGGCGGATCTTGCAGATCGCCAAAGTTCATTGTATCGAAATAAGCATATACTCTTACACCCATATTAAAAGCAACAGTTCTGCCTGATTGTTGAATTCCCTCACTGCGATAACTTTGCATTAAAAAGTCTGGTTTCCCATCGTTGTTGATATCAATTCTTAAAGCTGTTGTGGCATTTATTGAGTCAGGGCTGTCGTTAAATGCTGAGGGTTTTGACTGGCGACGAAAATCACGATCGGAAATACCTGCTTTGGGCGGTAAACAAGCGGTTTTGCTAGTTCCTGCTGGGCAAGTCTCATAATCATAATAGCTGCCCTGTTCTACTATGCGTCTGACTCTATCTATCTCTGCTTGAGCTAATTGTAAGGCTTGTTCGGCTCTTCGGTTTTGCACGCGAGTACCTACTGCTAGAAAGATTGGCGGTGTAAACGATGAAATAACCACAGCAACCACAGTAATTGCTACCAAGCATTCCAGCAAGGTTACTCCTTGCGATGATTTTCTTGGCTGGAGGAGTTTGATTATTTCTAATTGCAGCCTGCCACTTTTTATTGGTTGAATTGAGTGTGTTCTTCCTAACATTGTTTTAGCCTCCGTTATGACAATATTTGTGATATTTAAGGGAGAATGGGTATTTTTTGATTGCCTCTTATCCCATTCTCCTTCATCTACCTGTACTATTACGGGCATTCTGTGCGAGATGCTAGATCTATATCAGGTAGTCTGTTGTTTAACGCACGGCGTAACTTACAAATGTAGGGGTCGCTTACTTCCAGATCTCGGTAGAATTCGCTGCGGGGGCTAGCAGATTGGAGGAAGCGTTGTGCTAGAGGGCCAGCAGGTGCATATTGCAATCCTACATCATAACCCCAGCGGCGATTGGGTCGGTTGTAGTAGAAGTTCCATTCTTCATTTCTTGGTTCGTTAACGCCATCTGTACCATCTGGTTCCCAATCATCTTGGTCGTATGGTCCTGTCGCATAGGTACTGAAGCTTAACTGAACAAAGGAACCAGAAATATTCAGGTCTCGATCGAACCAATCTTCGATCATACGGGGGAAGTTGTGCAAACCACCATAACTCTGTTTGTTTTGAGAAGGAAGAATACCGCTAACGATGGTGGCGTTTACCTGGGTGTTGCTGGCTTTGTCGAGGACATTGGAAGTTCCGTAAGAAGTTCCGAATTGTCGGTAAGTGCCTTTATACTCTGCCGGAGCGCTACACTGACCATTGGTAACAGTAGCACTGTTAGGGCAATAGAACGGGTAACCATTTCTCGATATTTTGATAGGAAGACTGGTATTACTTACCGTCCCATCTTCCCGAATCCAACCGCGTTCTGGATTAACGTTGTCACCATTAGGGCCGTTGAAACCTCGGTAAGAATTTTTCTTAGAGGTATCATTTTTGATACCGTCCTCTACGCTTCCTGCATCGAAATTATCTGAAAGAATCGCGATCGCATCAGCTGCGATTTCAGCGGGTCGCCAAGTATCCTTATTTGGGCGGGCAAAACGATCGTCCAATACCTTTCGATCGTAGAACTGATTCCAATTGGGATCGTTTTTGAGCAGAATATCCTTGAACTCTTCTAAATCATTGGAATTTCCGTCAGTGCTGTGGAAATTGAAATTGCCTTGAATATAAACGGGGTTATCCGAAACAAACGCGATCCCATATCCTTGGTCGCCTGTATCTCGCTTCAAAACTTGCCCGTTTCGCAAACGGAAACCATAAGGACGACGGTCTGGGTCTGCGTAAAAATCTACTGGTTTGGGTGATATTTTCAGAGAAGTTAAACCTGGATCTTTTGGATCGTTGGGGTTTGTAGCGTTTGTTCTAGGGTGACCGGTATCGTTGGGATTTGTGTAAGCGCCATTGGAAGGTCTGGAAATCGCATCTTCCCGCACTGCATCTTCTCGGAAAGCATAAACAACACCGTGATTTGCCGGTAACCAGGTATCGCCGTTAAATGTAACGCTTTTGAGTTGCTTTAAATCTATGTCCAAAACTCGCACGTTCATCATTTCTCTGCCATCGAAGAGGGCGTTATCGATGATAGAAACCCATCTGTCGCTATTGTTCGGAGATTTTACGCGAAAATCATCTTTGCCCGGTGCAGAACCTCCTGGTGCGGTGCCAGTTGTCGGTAAACACCAAGCAGTGTCGTTGCAGCCTGTAGAGAAGTTGGCATCTTTTGGCCGCAATGCCATTGATTTTATTTCTGCTGGGCTGAAGCCTACATACCCTCCTGGAGGATTGGATCTGCCTGTAGTTTTTGTGATGTACTCTTCCGAACTATTAATATTAACAGGAGAAGTATTAATTGTTTGCCGATCGCTATGAGTGGCTACTGGGAAAATGTAGTAAAGAGAAGGATACTTAGGCTGAGTGGGGCAGAGGCTTACGGCTAGACGAATAAATTTCTTTTCTTTTTCTACATCTGTTCCCCAGGAACTAGGATTTCCCATTCCAAACCAGTTATTTCCAGACCCATCACTCGAATCGCTAAGGTCACAACCTACATAGACATATCTTTTCTGAGTAGCTGTGTCTGTAGTAACGTCATTTCCGTATTCAACACCAGCATATTTAAATTTGGGTGTCGTACTACCACTAGGAGGGTTAACAGCGTGCAACTTCACTTCATAACGGAACTCTGCTCCTGATGGTGCTGTTTGTGAGGTTGCAGAAGGCGACGGTGCAAAACCTAAAAGACGATCGCGAGCTATTTGCTCTTTTTGATAAACGAACTGAGCGATTTTTTTCTGATCCGCGTTTGTAATTTTGTCGATATAAGCATCAGGTTGTGAACCAATAGAAGGCGGAGTAACAGTAGGAGAAGGAGGAGAAGGAGGATCGTCGTAAATTCTCAGCGCAGTATTCAGACTATCTAAATCTGCTGCGTTATAATTATAACCTTGGAAATAGCTAATGTTATTTGCCAACATTCCCAAAGTTCCAGCAGCTGTGTGGATGTAAGATTTATCTGCAATGCTGAGATTGCTGTAAGTTACACTATCTAAATTAGAAACAGCGCGGTTTAGGTTAGAGAAATTACCCCACATTCTCAAGTAAGGGTCCGGATAAACGCGATCCTGCTTGGTAGGTGGGAAAGCTCCATCTTTTTCACCTGCAAAATATGCCAGGTTCCTTAAAGCTTTTCCTAAAGGCTGTCCCGCAGAAAGCTGACTATTAAAGGTATTTTCATCCTCACCACCACCTGCTACTACTTCATATTCCCATCCATCGGTGCCTCTGCCATTAAAGAAGTCACTGTACAAAATGCCACCAGGATACAAGGTTGCATCCGGCGTACCGGATGGGTAGCTGTAGAAATTAGAATTGAGGTTGAAGGTTTTACTGTTGCCAATAGTTCCGCTAGTGTTACTTCCCGTTCCCGGATGAGAAGTAGTTGCTACAAACGCAATGGGAAAGTACCCACTATTTCCGCCTTTATAATGGTAAACTGCTGTTGCCTGAACCGCTGCTAAATTATCTCTAAGCGTGCGTCTTTGCTGCTCTTCATGTTTGATTGGGTTTTGATTGGGTGGATACAGTGGATCGACTTCATTAGGGTCGTTACGGTTTCCATTTCCATTTAAGTCTGAATTAACCCAACCATAGGTATTACCCAATTGCAGCCTTTCTCCCACAATTATCCGCAATCCTTCTGCCCTAGCTCTGCGTTCCCAATAACCATCTAAACCCAGTTCTTTGAATTCTTGGTCTTGTGCGGGAACGACATCCTTGATCAGCTTTGTTTCGGAATTCGGTATTGCCAGACCGTTTTCAGGGATTTCTATTTTATCGTATCTCGGTTTAGGGCCGTAGCGATTGTCAGCTCGATAAGTATCGTCTACATATGGTGTTGCTTCTGTTTTGTTATAAATTCTTTTTCTGGTTTGGAAATAGCCTATAGTACCTGGCCCTGCGTTTGAATCCCAACCATCCACTCTAGCTAGTTTATTATCTGGAGGTGTGCCAGTCCGCGCTTGGGAAATATCTTGAGTAAAGAGAGCTACAGGATCGAGGGATATATCGACAGGATTTTTTTCGTTCTTTACCGAATCTTTCCCACTATCCATTTCCACACCATTAGTACTATTAGGTGAGTTATCTGGGTTAACGACGTGAAAAATACCTTTACTATCGTATGAGTTGGTAGATAATCTACCTACACCTATTTGTCCTAAATAAGCATTTGGTTGTCTGGGTGGGTCAGCGTTCAATGTCGCGATAGTTATTTCGGAAGCATCCTTGGTATAGAAACAAGACTTTTGGGCGCTAATTAAGAAGCTCCGGAATTTACTAGAGCCATCATTGCTACCGACAAATATATTACCGGCGCTGTACATCGCTCCGTTCCAGTTGAAGTTGCTACCTGGAAATACTTCCAAGTCATAGCGGAACCAAGCACCCCATTTGTTACCTTTGTCTAGCTGCCTATCTTGCTGAAATTCCAGAGTAGTAACTGTTCTTTTTAAACCCTCTTTATTGGAAATAACAATAGCATCTACCTGGAAAGTTTTGCGGAGAACGGCACTGCCAGCAGGATACCAATGATTTGGATTAATTGAAGTTGGGCTTGTCGAACTGGAGGTTCCCGAACCAGAACCTGTTAGCAAATTGCTGCATACTGGGTCGCTAATATTAATTGTATTCAACGGGCCATTACGTACAACCAAAGCAGATGCTTTGTTGGCATCCGAACTGCTTTCTAATGTGATATTGCCAGTCTGATTTCTTGTTTTAAGAAAAATAGAGTAAACAACTATTTCCTTAGTATTATCACCATCTACATCAGTTTGGTAAGCCCAAGCTGGGTCTGCCTGACCATCTCCATCAAGGTCTAACCGACCGTTCACCCCAGAAAGATCGTCTTCATCGGGAAATAGGTATGGATCGGGGTTTGCTGTTGAGACAAGTTGATAATTAGAGTTTAAGCCATTAGTTAACAAACTCATCAGAAATTCATCTGATGGCGGACCACTAGGCAAGCGCGTATCTTTTAGGAACAAATACTCCAGTTTTGCTTTTGCCCGTTCGATAGCAGGAGTGGCAGCATTATAAATCACCTGCTGTTCCCGTTCTCCCATCACCTGATTGGTACGGCTACCAGTACGAAACAGAATTGCGGCAATCACCAAAGCTACAACTAACAAAAGTACCGTTACAGTCGGTAACACAAAACCAGCTTTAGCCGTAGCGTGACGCCGCTTTCCATAACCTTTATGCAACAAATTACGTACCAGCCAGCGGCTCAATTTTCTGCTAGCACTTCTCGACAGCTGCCAAAACTGTTTGAATACGCTGTAGATGAATTTTTGAATGGCTCTGGTTTGTTTGCGTTTTAACATGGCTGCTTTCCTGTATGAGAGAGGCTATTTCCAGCAGGCTCAATAAGAGAGAATGGATAGAAAAGTGTAAGGGAAGAGAAATTTAAAATCCCTATTTACACTTCACAGAAAATTTAAAAATTTTGTGGCTAACCTATGTGCTAACAACTGCAAATCTGAGCATCAACCGAGAAAATACGCTCTTGCGGAACACAAAGGAAATTTAAAAACGATCTGTAATTTGACGGAGAAGCGGGGAATTGCTCGGTATAAGTGTATAAGGCACAGTTGTGTCCTTTTCCACAAGTATGGGTATCCGCTTGGGTAACTACACTTTGCTTTGAGCATATTCCGCACATCTTCAAGAAAAATTTATCGATATAACTCAGTTAAGGACTAAACTTATAGTACCCACGAGATTCAATAAACCGATCACCCTACGGAAAGATAAGCCTTCTGGTGTATGAGGGAGTGGGGGAGTGGGGGAGCGGGGGAGCGGGGGAGCGGGGGAGCAAAAAAATTAATCTTTTCCCTTTTGGCTCGTTCCCAGGTTTCACCTGGGAATGCTGTCTAGGAGGCTCTGCCTCAAGATGGCATAGGAGGCTCTGCCTCCAAACCTGCGTTACTAGGCCGAAGCCTGGTAAGGAGGCGAAATAGATCGACTCAAAATAGGACGATCGCTCTTGACAAAATTTATCTATTCTGAAAAACAATGCGGTGCGCTATCGTTTCTGCTATCCGGCACCCTACGAAAGCTTGCAGCAAGAAATCGATTAAAACTTATTGAGGTCAATGCCAGCTTCTTTCGCCATTGCTGACAAACCCTTGCGTTCGAGGGTCTTGATCGCTTTTGTAGAAATCCGCAGTCTCACCCAGCGTTTACCTTCGGGCCACCAAACTCTTTTCCACTGCAAGTTAGCTTCTTGCAGCTTCTTGGTGCGGATGTGAGAGTGAGAAATAGCATAGGCATTGTTGGCCTTTTTGCCTGTTAGTTGGCATACACGGGACATAGATTTTCTCCAGATTTAACTTTTTTGGGCACAATCTTCCATTATAGGGGCTAGGGCGTCGGGGCTAGGGCGTCGGGAAGAGGGAAAAGATTAATTTTTCCGCTCCCCCACTCCCCTGCTCCCCTGCTCCCCCGCTCCCCCACTCCCGCTCAACTAGCGGCGCGTTCGGTAAGACGAGTGAGGACTTGATTCGATCGCTCCAAGAAAGCCTTCATTTTTTCAGCATCGAATGCTTTGTGTGCCATTAAAGCCAAATCGTAAACGTGATGGCAAATCATATTAGCCAGTTCGCCGCTGGGTGATGTACCCTCAGCTTGGACGATACCGCCTTGACTGAGATTGACGAGATTGTGGATCAAGGGGTGAGAAGTATTCACCACCAAAGTATGTTCTTCAGGGAATTGCACGGCTTGCTGCTGCAACAAAGCGTTCATCTCCCGCAGACGGCGCAGAAATTCTGGTAGGAGTACCATTGCTGGTGGGGTACCTTGGGGGTCGTCGGATTTGAGCGCTTCCGTGCGGACGGTAACTTTTGTTTGGTTGAGCGCCTTCTCGAATAGCTCTTTAATCAGTTCGCTGCGAGTTTTGTTGGTTTTGGGGTCAACAATTTCGGCGGCTTTGTCTTTTTCGAGGAGGTTTTCATCCAGTTCGGAGTCTACGCGAGAGAACTTGACATCTTTATATTCCCGTTCCAAGAAAGAGATGAAGTGGCTGTCGATGAAGGAGTCCATAAACAGGACTTCCAAACCTTGTTTTTTGTGTAATTCTACGTAGGTTGCCTGCGTTACCGGATCGGAGCAGTAGAATACGCGGTTTTCGTGACGTTTTTGGTTGCGTTCCAGGTATTCTTTGAGGGTGGTGTATTCCGATTTTGAATTTTGGATTTTGGATTTTGGATTGTCTTGTTCTTGAGCGGCTGGGGTGACATCTTGCCAAGCATCACCTTCTTGAGTTTGCACCTGTACGGTAGCTGGGGTATTTTGCTCCCCTGCTTCGCCAGCAGGTGAGGACGCCTGCTCTACAGCTAATGTGGTGCGATAGATAATGATGTCTTCGACTTGCTTTTTGAACTTTTCGTCGTTCATGCAGCCGAATTTGACGAAAGTACCCAGGTCTTGCCAAGAACTGATATATTCGGAGCGGTTGTCGCGGTAGAGTTCGTTGAGGCGATCGCCTACTTTCTTAGCAACGAAGTCTGCTATTTTACGAACGGTGCGATCCATCTGCAAGGCGCTGCGGGAGACGTTGAGGGGAATATCCGGACTGTCGATGACGCCACGCATCGGTAGCAGGAATTTGGGAATGATTTCTTCGCAGTGGTCGCTGACAAATACTTGATTGCAGAACAGTTTAATATTGCCCTGCGTTACGTCTACTTCCGGTTTGAGTTTGGGAAAATAGAGAATACCGTTGAGTAAGAAGGGGTAATCGGTGTTTAAGTGTACCCACAACAGCGGTTCTTCTTGGAAGGGATAGAGGTAGCGGTAAAATTCTAAATAATCCTCTTTTTTGAGGCTTCTGGGGGATTCGCGCCACAGTGCCTTTTGTTTATTGATCTGCTCGCTTTCGAGTTCGATCGGCACTGGCATAAAATCGCAGTAGGTCTTCACCAATTGCCGGATGCGGGAAGGTTCCAGGTATTCGACTTCTTCTTCTTGTAAGAAGAGGGTAACGGTGGTGCCGCGATCGGTGCGGGGCGAATCTTCTAGAGTAAAGTTTGGGGAACCGTCACACGACCAGTGTACTGCCTGTGCGCCTTCTTTGTAGGAAAGCGTATCGATTTCGACTTTCTGGGCCACCATGAAGGAGGAATAGAAACCCAAGCCGAAGTGACCGATAATCTGTTGGTCGCCACTGCTTTTATACTTTTGGATAAATTCTTCGGCGCTGGAGAAAGCAACTTGATTGATATATTTCTTAACCTCCTCAGCGGTCATACCGATGCCATTATCGGTGATGGAGAGGGTTTGTTTGTCCTTATCGATGGAGATTTTAATTTTCGGTTCGCCGACTTCGCCCGTAACTTCACCAGCGTGGGACACCATTTTAAGTTTTTGGATGGCATCCACCCCGTTGGAGATCAGTTCCCGCAAGAAAACCTCGTGACCGGAGTAGAGAGACTTTTTGATGATGGGGAAAATATTCTCGGTATGGATAGTGATAGTGCCTTGTTCCAGCATAGTCATAAGTTGAGTCCAGGTTGCTTATACTATATCCAGGATAAATTGTGACTTTAGCGTCCCGAACGCCATATGTCTGTTGATTTCACCGTCGCCATCCCAACTTATAATGGCGAGAAGCGTTTACCGGAAGTTCTAGAGAGACTGAGAGAGTGCATCGCACACGCTGAGCGATCGCAGTCCATACAACACTTCCGCTGGGAAATTATTGTAGTCGATAACAACAGCAAAGACAACACAGCCAAACTTGTGAGAGATTATCAAGCTAGGTGGCCTTTAGATTATCCTTTAAAGTATTGCTTTGAAGCTCAGCAGGGAGCGGGATTTGCTCGCAAAAGGGCTATGGAGGAAGCACAAGCAGAACTGATTGGCTTCTTGGATGATGACAATTTACCTGCATCGAATTGGGTAGAAGCTGCCTGTACCTTTGGTCTGGCACATCCTCAAGCTGGTGCATACGGTAGCCAAATTCACGGACTATTTGAAATACCTCCCCCGGAAAACCTTCAGCCGTTACTGCCTTATTTAGCGATCGTAGAACGCGGTTCGGAACCACTGCTATACGAACGCAATAAAAAGTTACTGCCTCCCTCTGCGGGACTGGTCGTGCGTAAGCAAGCTTGGCTAGAAAGCGTTCCCAGTCAGTTAATTTTGACAGGTAGAGTAGATGGCAATATGCTGACTGGTGAAGACTTAGAAATGTTGTCCTATATCCAAAATCGTGGCTGGGAAATTTGGTACAATCCCGTTATGGAAATCGAACATAAAATTCCGCCTTCGCGTTTGCAAAAACAATACTTAATTCCTTTTTTTCGCGGAATTGGACGTAGCCGTCACGTTACTCGGATGCTGAGTGTGAGAGTTTGGCAAAGACCATTGGCTTTTTTGGGATATATGGCCAACGATTTACGAAAAATAATTTTGCATTTACTTAAGTATAGAAATAAAATCAAGTCAGATTTGGTCGCTGCTTGTCAAATGGAACTATTTTTAAATAGTTTTTTTAGCTTTTATTATCTCTGGAAAAATGGATATTTTAATAGCAAAAATAAAAATTGACAAGCAAGCATATTTGAGATTGAAAAGATAAATTATTACAAAATGTCCTTAGACTTTAGTATAGCTATTCCTACCTATAATGGGGCAAGCCGTTTGCCAAAGCTTCTGGATAGGCTGCTAATGCAAAATAATAGCGATCGACTTTCCTGGGAAGTGATTATCGTTGATAATAACAGCACCGACGATACAGCAAAAGTTGTCCGGAACTATCAAGCTAATTGGCCTCAAGCTTATCCTCTTAGGTATTATCTTGAAAAAGAACAAGGATCTGCCTATGCAAGGTTAAGGGGTGTCAAGGAAGCTAACGCTGAGTTAATTGGTTTTCTTGATGATGATAATCTGCCAGATCCTAACTGGGTAGCAACAGCTTACTCATTTAGTAAAGAGCATCCAAAAGCTGGTGCCTGGAGCGGTCAAACGCATGGTGATTTTGAAATTCCCCCTCCCGAAAATTTTAGAAGAATACAAGCTTTTTTGGCAATCAGAGAATATGGCCCAGAACCAAAGCTCTTCGCTCCAGAAAATTTAAGCCTCCCGACAGCTGCGGCTTTAGTAGTTCGCAAACAAGCATGGAATGAGAGCGTTCCCACTCGTCCTACCTTAAGAGGTAGATTAGGGGGTTCGATGTTGGGGGGAGAAGACTACGAAGCATTGCTGTATATGCACAAAGTAGGTTGGGAAATTTGGTATAATCCGGAAATGCACACTTATCATCAGATACCGCGATCGCGATTGGAAAGAAATTACTTACTTTCTCTCTCTCGTGGCTGTGGGTTAGCTACTTGCCATTTGCGTCTGATTAACGCTAAAAATTGGCAGAAACCGATTGCGATCTCGAAAACTTTACTGGGAAACTTGCGGCGTATGGCACTACACTTAATCAAGTATCGAGGAGAGTTGAAAAATGATGCGATCGCCGCCTGTGAAATGGAATTTTTCATAGGTAGCTTTCTCAGTCCTTTTTATTTATTCAAAATCCATATACAAAAATAATTTTTTATGAAATGATGAACAACTGGTGGTAATTGGAGTAGATAATATATGCCAGTAATTTCCACGATAATTCCAGTTAGAAATAGAAAAAATTATACTCAAAATATTCTTACCCAAATTTATAGTCAGTTAAGCAATAAAGATTACCATAAAAAATTTAATGTAATTGTTGTAGATGATGGTTCCACTGATGGTACTAAAGAACTAATCCGTTCTCAATTTTCCGAAGTTAACCTCCTTGAAGCAGATGGCTCTCTTTGGTGGACGGGAGCTATTTGTCAAGGGATGAATTACGCGATTGAAGTTTTAAATTCAGACTATATTGTTTGGTTAAATGATGATATATCTATATCCGAAGACTTGATTGATAATATCAAACAAATTTGCGACTCTCATTTATCAAAAGAAGCCATAATCGGAGGAATAGTTCGAGATCGAACATATCCAGATTGGGTTGTATTTAGCGGAATGCTTAGAAAAAAGCTAATTCGCAGCATGGATTATTTTGCATCGGAAAAAGAAATATTCGTTGACACTCTCAATGGAAACATAGCTATTATTCCCCGGACAGCAGTTGAAAAAATTGGTTTGCCGGATGCACGCAGATTTCGCCATTATGGCGGTGATTTTGAGTTCGTGAGTCGCGCCAAAAAGTCTGGATTTAAAGTTATTTTATCAAGTCGTTTGCAAGCTACAACAGACTGCCAGATTGCCGACTTTGTTCGTTATATGCCTCCTTGGATGCAATGGCATATAGAAAATAATATTTTTAAAAAAATCAAAATACTGCAAGGATTCACAAATTTAAAATGTCATCATAATATCTGGCATATGTTAAATATTATTTATTGGGATTTTGAACATATACCTAGCTGGAAGTATATAAATTTTTATGTTCGGCAAGTTATTAAAGTTATTGCTTGCAATTTTTGGCAAAGAAGCAGGGTTGAACGAGAACTACAAGATTATTTTAAAGAGCAAAATGCTCCCCAGCCAATTATTGATGCAATTATGTCTGAAATAAGTCGCAAATAATTTACATTTAGCTAACATGGCATTAATATCTGTAATTATTCCAGTTTATAACGGTAAAAAAACTATTCGAGAAACCATAGAATCAGTTTTGCATCAGACATTTTCGGATTGGGAATTAATTGTTATTAACGACGGTTCTAATGATGGTACTTTAGAAGTTATTGCTAACATCAAAGATACACGATTAAACGTTTTCTCTTATCCAAATGCTGGACAAGCTGCTAGCCGAAATCGTGGACTTTCTAAAGCTCATGGTGAATTTATTGCCTTTTTAGATGCAGATGACGTATGGATGCCGGATAAACTAGAGCTGCAATTAAAAGCTTTACAGACAAATAGTCAAGCAGCTGTTGCTTATAGCTGGACTGATTGTATAGATGAATCCGGGCAATTTTTGCGTCGAGGCAATCATATTAACCTAACTGGTAATGTTTATGCACAGATGTTGTTGACTGATTTTTTGGAACATGGCTCTAACCCTTTGATTCGCAGAGATGCTTTAAACCAAGTTGGTAGTTTTGATGAGTCACTTCCTCCTGCTGAGGATTGGGATATGTGGTTGCGCTTGGCTGCACGCTATCAATTTGTCGCAGTACCGTCTGTGCAAATTTTATATCGAGTTTCTGCTAATTCAGCATCTTCTAATCTCGGAAAGATGGAGGCAGCTTGCTTGCAAGTTATTGAAAGAGCTTTTTCTCAAGCTCCTGACTCTCTACAATTTTTGAAAAAGTACAGCATTGCAAATAATTATAAATATTTAATTTTCAAAGCACTGGAAGGTTTACCAGAACGAGGTAGAGCCCTAGTAGCAGTAAGGTTTTTCTGGCATACCGTGAGAAACGATCCTGGTATTTTGGGCAAAAAAGTTAGTTTTAAAGTATTATTTAAAATAATTATTTTGCTTCTCCTGCCTGCTCCTCAATCTCAGGCTTTAGTTAATAAATTTAAAGGATTATTCAATACCAGCACGATACTTGGCTACCTGCGGCAGGCTATCTGAAAATAGTCAAATAGTCGTGTGCGTTGCAAGCGCGATCGCATTTTCTTAAGTCCCAGCTGCACAACGGTGAATCATATCAACATACGCTGAACGCAGTTGCTCCCAACTAAAGCGATCGTAAACGCTATGATGGTAACCGAGGGGCTTATGCTTATCCTGACTTTCAGTCAGGACTTTAGTTATTAAATTTGCCAAGCTTCCTGACAATTCAAAATTACCAAAATAACCTTCTTTCCCCAACACATAACGGGGAATATCGTAATCATGAGCTAAACATGGTAACCCATATGACATAGCTTCGACAAACACGCGCCCAAATGCTTCGCGCAAAGAAGCTAGCACAAAAACATCAGCAATTCTGTAATAATCATCTACTTGATTGCGAGGTACTGTTCTTATTTGAAAATTATCTGAACCTAATAATTGATTGCCTAACTGGATTAGTTTATCTGATTCCTTTTCTTTTTGTCCCAATAGTAAAAGAAATGGTCTTGGCTCTGGCAAAGTAGCAACTTCATGAATAATATAATCCACTCGCTTGTGAAAACTGTTAATAGCTGCTACGGAAAGAATTAAAGGTTTCTCTTTAGGTAATCCCAGCCTATTTCGTAAAACTTCTCGCTCCTGGACTGAAAGCATTTGTAGTTCGGACGGTATATTGAATCCAGAAGGAAGCAGAGTATGTTTTGCCGCAGGTTCTTTATAATTTAGAGTATTTTCAAAGCTCGTTGGAGTCAAGTGCTGCACATGATTCCAACGAGTAAAAGGAGGAGAAAAAGGGCCACCATTACGGAAAAGTAGCTTATAATTTTGTTTTGTCAACCGCCGCCAGTGCCAAAGTAAATAACCTAACCCGTCATCACTGAAATAAATCACATCTGGTGTTTGCCGATGTATATATGGCAATAGACTAAAAACAAAAGATGCTTCTTCAATAAAGTACCCTCCTTGCCTCAGAAAATAATCTCCTTTGTGCAAAGATTCACTCAAAGTTTTGACTAAATGTCCTATTTGAATTGCCATCCAAGTAGAGCGCGGCATATTCCATAAAGTTATGGATTTTTCCTGAGAATAACTACCTCCTTTAAAGAGAGTTACATCCAAAGAAGGTTCCTGGGATAATACAGGAAAACATTCTTGAAAAAACGACTCGTAGCCGCGCTGAACATTACCAAGACCAGAACAAAGAAGAAAAACTTTAATCATTTGGTGGTCTTAAGAAGGCATAGTTTGAGGTTCCAGTAAACCCAGAGGCTGTTTTTTGCTAAATGTTAGCTTATTATCCGCGCAGTCGATCGCAATTATATCGCCCGGAACAAAAGCGCCCTCCAGCAGCATGGTAGCAATGGGATTTTCCAGCTCTCGCTGAATCGCTCGTTTCAAGGGACGAGCGCCGTATACTGGATCGTAGCCTGCTTCTGCCAAACGATCTTGGGCGGCAGATGTAAGCTGAATGCTGATTTTTTGGTCGGCGAGCAATTTTTGAATGCGCTGCATTTGAATGCCCACAATTTGGCGCAATTCGCTGCGACTGAGGGTGTGGAATATGATCGGCTCATCGACGCGGTTGAGAAATTCCGGACGAAAATGTTTTCTTAAGGCTTCCATTACCTTTTTACGCATTTGTTCGTATTGGGAATCATCTCCATTTTGGATTTTAGATTTTGGATTTTGGGTTGCAGAATCCAGTTCGGATTTTTTATCTATTCGTCCTTGCTTCTCGCCTAATAGGTCAATAATTAAATTCGAGCCTATATTACTCGTCATCACAATTACAGTATTGCGAAAATCCACCGTTCTCCCCTGCGAATCGGTGATTCTGCCATCATCCAACACTTGCAGGAGGATGTTGAACACATCCGGGTGCGCTTTTTCCACTTCATCCAGCAACACCACCGAGTAGGGACGCCTGCGAATTGATTCGGAAAGTTGTCCGCCTTCCTCATATCCGACGTATCCGGGAGGCGCACCCACCAGTCGCGATACGGAATGTTTTTCCATGTACTCGGACATATCGATTCGCACTAAGGCATCTTCCGAATCGAACAAAAACTGGGCTAAAGCGCGGGCTAACTCCGTTTTTCCGACTCCACTTGGCCCCATGAACAGAAATGAGCCGATCGGTCTTCCGGGGTCTTTCATTCCCGCTCTGGCGCGTCGAATCGCCGCTGCAACGGCTGAGACGGCTTCCTGCTGTCCGACTACTTTTTTATGCAGTTGCGCTTCCAATTGCAATAATTTCTGCCGTTCCGACTCTAGCAGGCGATTAACGGGAATTCCCGTCCACTTACCGACGATTTCAGCGATATCGGATTCCGTCACTTGTTCGCGCAGCAAGGTGGAACCTTGGGATTGCAGTTTTAAAAGTTCCGCTTCTTTAGCTTCCCGATCGCGCTGCACTCCCTCCAGTTTGCCATACTTCAACTGCGCCGCTTTATTGAGATCGTAAGCTCTTTCAGCTCGCTCGATCTGCACCCGCAGTTGTTCTTCTTCCTCTTTTAAAGTATTGATCGCTTCCAGAAGATTCTTTTCACCTTGCCATTGGGAAGAAAGTTGTTCTTGTTCTTCCTTCAATTCGGTAATTTCATCTTCAATTCCGCGCAAACGTTCTCGCGACGCCTTACTTTCTTCCCCTTCCAGGGACAACTTCTCCATTTCCAGCTGCATCAGTCGCCGATCGATCCCCTCTAACTCTTCCGGTTTCGAGGTAATCTCCATTTTCAACTTAGCAGCTGCTTCATCGACAAGATCGATCGCCTTATCTGGCAAAAATCGATCCGAGATGTAGCGATGGGAAAGCGTCGCCGCCGCCACCAAAGCAGAGTCTGTAATCTTAACCCCGTGGTGAACTTCGTAGCGTTCCTTCAGTCCGCGCAGGATGGAAATCGTATCTTCAACCGTGGGTTGATCCACGTAAACTTGTTGAAACCGCCTTTCCAACGCCGCATCTTTTTCGATGTGCTTGCGGTACTCATCCAACGTGGTTGCCCCTATGCAGCGCAATTCCCCACGCGCTAACATCGGTTTGAGCAAGTTGCCGGCATCCATCGCCCCTTGAGCGCCCACACCCGCACCGACGACGGTATGCAGTTCGTCTATAAATAAGACGATTTGCCCTTCCGAGTGGGTGACTTCCCGCAATACCGATCGCAGGCGGTCTTCAAATTCTCCTCGATATTTGGCTCCGGCAATCAAACTGCCCATATCCAGGGAAATCAATCTGCGATTTTTCAAAGATTCCGGTACGTCGCCGTTAATAATACGCTGAGCTAAAGCTTCTGCGATCGCGGTTTTCCCCACTCCCGGTTCTCCAATCAGGACTGGATTGTTTTTCGTGCGGCGGGATAGCACTTGAATCACGCGACGAATTTCATCATCCCGTCCGATTACCGGGTCAAGTTTACCAGCTTTTGCCTGTTCTGTCAAGTCGCGCCCGTACTTTTCTAAGGCGTCGTAACGATTTTCCGGATTTTGATCGGTAACCTTTTGACTGCCGCGAATCGCTTTGATGGTAGCTTCCAGCTTTTTGACATCTGTATCGAAAGGTTTGAGTAACCGACGACCGATGCGATCGTCTTCCGCAAAGGCTATGATTAAATGTTCGACAGAAATATACCCATCTTGCCAAGTTACCCTTGCCGACTCAGCACGATCGAGCAATACATCTAAGTTTTTGCCCAGATATATATCATCGCTCTTAGCAACGATTCTGGTTTGTGATTTTGCATAAGATTCCAGTTGGGACACCAGACGGGCGGAGTCAATGCCGGCGCGGTTGAGTATGCGGTGCGCCAATCCTTCTTGTTCCAGAAGTGCGATCGCTAAATGTTCTACCTCCAGATACTGATGTTGATAGCGACGCAGCACCTCTTGCGATTTGACAATGGCTTCCCAAGCTTTATCGGTAAATTTAGTAGCATCCGTAGGCTGCACAGTAGTTCGTTCCTCTTTATCAAAGGGTTTCTCAATTCTTACCCCTGATGACCATGATACTGAAAACCATCAGCACTTACTTATCGAGTAATAAGGGCGTTGGGGAGAATAAGCGAAACTGTCTATTTTAGATTTCTCTTAACTTTTCCCCATTGTTCACCCAATTGTGAATCGTGCAAACTAGAAGGGAAAAAACAATCGCTAGAATGACAAGAGGATTTTTGAGATGAGCGAGGTTTTCTCCGGTGGCTGTCTGTGCGGGGCTGTGCGCTACCAATGTCAGGCATCCCCCTTCGCCGCCATGCACTGCCAATGTTCTGACTGTCGCAAAACCAGCGCCACAGGTCACAGTTCTAAGTTAGCTGTCCCCAGGTCTGCTGTCAAAATCTCCGGGGAACTGAAATTCTACGAATCGCAGGGCGAGAGTGGCAATATGGTGCGGCGCGGTTTTTGTCCCAACTGCGGTTGTTCCATCTACGCGGAATCTTCTGGCTTTCCGGAAATGGGTGCGATTACTGCCAGCAGCTTAGACGATCCTTCTATTTTCCAACCCAGCATGGTAATTTTTGCGGCGAGCGCTCCCGCTTGGGATTATACTGACCCACAACTGCCCAAATTTGACAAGATGCCACAGATGTAGAAATAGAATTTCTGCTAAGCAATAATTTGGGCAGAAAATCTGCGAATTATTGCTTTTTTTAGTAATTGGCCAACTTACTCTCACTTTCCCAACTACTCGACTACGACTCGCCATTCGCGAAGTTCGTACTTAACGCAGCCATTTTTCACTAGGGGATCTTGGGATACGATCGCTCGCGCCTCTTCCATCGTAGCCGCCTGAAATAGGAGCATTCCGCCGCCGCGTTCCACCCAGTACCCGCTACGCGCCTGATGTCCTTTGGCAATCAAATCTTGTACGTAAGCTTTATGAGCAGGTACGTATTTGTCAAACGTAGGTTTATCGACAATTCCTTGTTCGATTTTGACAAACCAAGGCATTCAAATTAATCCTTTTTGTGCTATGTTCGCTTTGTAGTATTGACAAACTTTTAGCTGTACATCTCTGTTGTAATTGTACTATTATGGACAAATCAAAAAAAAGATTTTTCATCGCACTTCTACCGCCCCAGGAAATGCAGGAGCGGGCTAATGAGATTAAGCAATATTTTGCCGATCGCTACAATAGTCGTCATGCCCAAAAGTCTCCCCCGCATATTACCTTGCAACCGCCTTTTGAATATGCGATCGATTCAGTCCCGACTTTGGTAGAATCACTCAGCAGTTTTGTCAGTACGCGACAGGGAATCCCAATTACACTATCGGGATTTGCAGCTTTTCCGCCGAGAGTCATTTATATCAATGTTATCAAAACGCCCGCACTCTTATCTTTACAAAAAGACTTGATGGAGCGGATGGAAACATCTTTAGGTATTGTAGAGCCTGTCTCTAAAAAACGCCCTTTTGCCCCTCACATGACAGTTGCTTTTAAAGACTTGACACGGCAGAATTTTCATGCTGCATGGCCGGAATTCCAGGAGCGATCGTTACAATATGAGTTTGTTGCCGATAAGCTAACGCTGCTAATTCATGACGGCAGTCGGTGGAATATTCACTCACAATTTCCCCTCTCGTAGGGTGGGCATTGCCCAACACACCAGCAACTGTATGGTAGAAAGACAAAAAAGAAATCGATAATTCTGTGATGTGAAAGGAGAAAAATACGTGCCCTACCAACTAGCTGGACAATCTTTAGCAGCTTTAATTAGCATAATGGGAGTTACCCCTCCCCCAGCAGCACTTGCTAGTTATGCTATTTTCGTTTCTTCTACTAAAGAAGTTGTTTTGCCCATTCATTTACAACCCTGCGCTATAGCAAAATCCCTCCCTTATTTAGCATATAAAACTAAAAATAACAACCTCAATAAAAAGGCTGTTATCAAGTTTTTATCATCAAAAAATCTGGCGAAAATAGCATCAGATAGCGGTCTTAATTCGGCAAGAATTACAGTGTGCGAAATTTCGGGAAAATGTTGGAACTATCAAGGCGATCGACCGCCGCAAAGTGCCGCCAGTTTAATTAAGGTTCCGATCGCGATCGCACTTTTGCAAAAATTATCCAAAAATCACATCAGCTTGGATGAAACGATTTATGTCGATCGCAGCAACTTTACTGAAGAAGATTATTCACCCATCAAAGCGGGTAAATCTTATACTTTCCGATATTTGTTGACGGAAATGATTGCCCGGAGCAGCAACATTGCCACCAATCAAATAATAGATTATTTGGGATGGAATTATATCAATCAAGTATTAGATAATCTAGGATATCCCACAACTCAAGTCGGTTACAAGCTCACAGGAGAATCGACTAAACCAACCAAAAATCGCGGCTTTGGAGCTAATCGAGTTACGAGCAACGAACTTTCAGTCATGATGATGCAGATTTACAATTGCGAATATCCGGAATCTAATGTAATTATTGATATTTTTAATCAGCAAGTCGATCGCGAGTTGGGATTTGATGCGTTAAAAACATCGGCGGGAAGTTGGTTAGGCGAAAAAACCGGAGAAAATAGCAAAGTTAGAGGCGCTACCTTAGCAGCAGACATTAATAGTAAAACTTATATTATTACTGTTACTGAAGATAACGGTAAGAGCGCCCCTAAAGTTCGTAATTGTATTTCTAAAATTGTGGATTATATTGCTAAGAATGGGCGGATTTAAACCCCACCCCCGCAGACAGGGGTGGGGATGCTTTCAAACTTAATGCGGTTTCTGGATAATTTTCTCCACAACGCGCCGCTTAACTTTGGGGTCGATCCCAATTAAGCGGACATATTCTCCGGTATGCTCATTTAAGCACGATTCCAGAGATGCGATCGCATCGGACACCTCACTTGTCTGAATTGGAGAACAACTTTGCCAAGATTGAGTGCGGAAACGACGCTCATCCGCGTGTTCCGTACTGATGCGATATCCTTGAGCGAGTAACTGGCGTACCTGTTCCTGCGTTTCCGCACTTAGTTTCGCACCGTTTACCTGACCGTTGCTGGTGGCATAATTTACTTTGTATACTGTTTCAGCTTTGGTTGAGTTATTCGGTACTTCATTTTGGATAGGAGTAGTAGGTGCAACATTCGCAGTTGGTTGATTGTAGTTTAATCGCCCCGCATTGTACTCTTCTACCAACCTTGAATTTTTCACTCGCTGTTGTTCTTGCACCATTAAGTTACCAAATTCAATTAAGCGAGGTAGTCGGAAATCTGGCTTGATGAAATTCGGTTTTCCATCAGCGCTATTTACCACGCGAGAAGAAACTCGATCGATCCCAACTTTGTGGATAAATTCCCTAATTAGTTCGTCGTAAATCCTAGCTCTCACTGCGCCAAAAAAGTCAATAGCTTGATCGATAAAAGTATCGACAAACTGATCAATTTCACTGGGAGAAAGCCCATCTTGGGAAAAGATACCGCTGACAATACCAATTTTATCTTCGCGGTTTGGTTCCCAGAAAAACTTGTCCATCCGACCATCGCGAACTAACGGCGCATAGAGAGTGGATAAGTCATTTCCCGTAACAATAATTGGCACGCGATGTAGGGGTGTTGAATCATAACTGCCGGGAAGTTGTACGTTAGTTGGGTTATCGGCAATATTCATCAGCGTGGCATTCACCAACTGGGTATTTACCGTGTATTGCGTGCCTTGATCGAAGCGCCCTGCACCTGCATCCAAATCGTTAATCATTATCGCAGTCATTTTGCCGCGAACCTTAATCAATTCTGCTGCTTCTCGATAGCGCAAGCGCAGCAAACGCGCCGGATCTCCTGCATCTGGACTTTCTAGTTCTCCACCAGAAATATGCACTGCTTCGATGCCCATTTTCTCGAAGACTAATTCACATTGAAAGGATTTTCCTTCTCCTTTGCGTCCGTGAATGCCGAGAATTAGAGGAACTCTTACTCCCGGAAGTTCGAGGAAGTTTTTGGTGATATGAACGGCAAGTTTGTCAAGGAACCTGGGAGAGATGTAGTAAGACATTGGTGTGTGATTCGCGATCGCATCTAACTCTAATGTTAAAATTCTATAACATTAGATAACAAGTGGGATAGTTTTATTAGTTTGATGAGTGCGATCGCTTTTATTTATTTTAACCGCAGAGTACGCATATAGTAGGTTGGGTTGAGGTAACGAAACCCAACCATTAATTTAACCGCGAAGACGCGGTAGCGAAGCGAAACGCGATAGCGTTTTAGGACACGAAGGAAGAGGGGGAGAAGGGAAGCGATCGACAGTAGCAATTATAGATGAGTATGATGAGAGTAAATTGGAGATAATCTCACTGGGTAATAGATGACAAGGCAGCTGCACGACCAATTTGCCAAACAATATCTAAAGGAGTTATTAGCGCCTCTGGGACAACTGACAACCAGTCAGGATGTATCGCCGGAAATCCGCCAAGTAGATGTTTGGTTTGTACCAACCGCATCCTCATCTACAGAACGGCAGCTGTTGGGTTTGTTGGGGCAAATGGCATCATCTGATTGCGTATTTGAAGCTTTTCGGAATCAGCCCAACCCCATTGAGGTGCGAAACTGTCTGCTTAAATTGTATTCTCTCCATAGCCAAATTTTACGCAAAGCGAGACGAGAGAACGATGCTGTTTCAGAAGCGGAACTGCCAGTTTTGTGGATTTTATCACCTACCTGTTCGGCAAATTTGCTCAATGGTTTTGGCGCAAAACTAGATAATACAGGAAACTGGGTTGAAGGAATTTACTTTTTGCCAGAATACCAGAAAACGGCGCTGGTAGCGATTAACCAGTTACCAACTACAGAAGCAACTTTATGGTTGCGAATTCTGGGGCGCGGCGAAACTCAAAAACAAGCAGCGCGGGAAATAGAAGCGCTTCCGAGTAACCATCCTTTTAGAAGGAATATTCTGGAAATTGTAGGTAGGTGGTACATCAACTTGCAAACGAGTCAAAATTTAGATGAAGAGGATAGGGAGGTACTTATGAACTTATCACCAGCTTATCTGAAATGGCGGGAAGATACTTTACAAGAAGGACGGCGAGAGATGGTGGAAAATTTGCTACAAATTCGATTTAGTTCTGTGGATGAGGTGTTAGCTGGCGCGATACCTTCTATGTTGCAGTTACCGTCGCAGGAGTTGACTCGGTTGTTGTTGACTCTTTCTCGCGAGGAGTTGTTGGAACGGTTTGGAGGGGGGTCTAATTAGGGCGATCGTTTTTATAGGGACTTTTAGTAGACCCCAGAAACCCAGTTTCTTCAAGAAACCGGGTTTCTCTTTTTGTGAGATAATCAGTTTAGTTCTGCTACCGCAACTTAGCACGGGTGGGTTATGTCATTTCCAGAATATCTTAAACAAATTGAAACTAATTTACAATCAGGTCAATCCACTGAGCATACCCACCGTGCTGCACTCCAAGTATTAATTGAATCTTTATCTAAGGGAATACGCGCCACCAACGAACCGAAACGAATTAAATGTGGCGCACCTGATTATATTGTTACGCAAGGGCAAACTGTTCTCGGTTATATCGAAGCTAAAGATGTTGGTAAATCTCTGGAGAAGGAAGAACGCAGTCAGCAAATGGCACGTTATTTGAAAGGACTGGGAAATCTGATATTAACCAATTATTTAGAGTTTCGTTGGTACGTTGGCGGTGAGCATCGGTTAACCGCCCAACTTGCTAAATTTGGCAGCAATAAAAAACTTAAATTAGAAGAAAATGGTGTAGAAAATGTTACTCTTTTACTCAATCAATTCTTAACCGTTAATACTCCAACCGTCAACAGTCCGAAGGAATTGGCTAAACGCATGGCATCAATTGCCCAATTAATTCGAGATGCAATTCAACAAGCTTTTGTTGATGCTGATGAAGGCGGTACACTCAAGAGTCAATTAGAATCTTTTCGGAAAGTATTGCTGGGGGATTTAACACAAGCGCAATTTGCGGATATGTACGCCCAAACAATCTGTTATGGAATGTTTGCCGCTTGTTGTAATACTCAAGATATTAGTCAATTTAGCCGCCGCAATGCACCTTATGAATTACCCAAAACTAACCCTTTTTTACGCGATATGTTTGGGCATATTGCAGGGCCGAATTTAGATGAGCGAATTGCTTGGGCGGTGGATGATTTGGCCGAATTACTCAAGCGTACTGCAATGGATGAAATTCTCAAAGATTTCGGTAAGCGCACTCGTCAGGAAGACCCAGTTGTTCACTTTTACGAGACATTTTTGGCTGAATATGACCCGAAAATGCGGGAAGCAAGAGGTGTTTATTATACACCGGAACCTGTAGTTTCTTATATTGTTCGCAGCGTCGATCGTATCCTAAAAAATGATTTTGGAATTAAAAAAGGTTTGGCAGATGATAGTAAAATTAAAGTTCCTAGTCCAGATGGCAAAAGCAATACAGAAATTCATCAAGTTTTAATTCTCGATCCGGCTACGGGAACGGGTACTTTTTTACATGGGATAATTGACCATATTTATGAAACGTTTAAGAATAAAAAGGGAATGTGGTCTGGCTATGTTTCGCAACATTTATTACCTCGTTTGTTTGGTTTTGAATTATTGATGGCTCCCTACACGGTAGCTCATATTAAATTAGGTTTGCAATTAAAAGAACTTGGTTATGATTTTGAACAAGCACAAAGATTGCAGATTTATTTAACTAATACACTGCAAGAAGCTTTTCAAATTCCTCCGGCTGATGGTTTTACTGATTGGATTCGCGATGAGGCGGATAAGGCTAAAGATATTAAGCAAGATATTCCCGTGATGGTTGTATTGGGGAATCCGCCTTATTCTGGCCATTCAGCTAATACGGAAGCTACATGGATAAGTAATTTACTTAGAGGGAAAGACACGCTAAAGGATAGCGAAACGGGAAGCTATTTTAAGTTAGATGGGAAACCTTTAGGTGAAAAAAATCCGAAATGGCTAAATGATGATTATGTAAAATTCATCCGTTTTGCTCATTGGAAAATTGAACAAACGGGCTATGGTATACTTGCTTTTATTACCAATCATGGCTATCTCGATAATCCCACTTTTCGGGGGATGCGTCAAAGTTTGATGGAAACATTTGATGATATATACATATTAGATTTGCACGGAAATAGCAAGAAAAAAGAAAGTAGCCCTGACGGTTCAAAAGATGAAAATGTTTTTGATATTCAGCAGGGTGTAGCTATCGGAATTTTTATCAAGGGAATGCGTCATAAAAAGAAAAATGCAACAGTTCATCATGCTGATTTATACGGTGTACGTGAGGTATATGAAAATTCAAGTAATGGTAAACAATTAGTAGGTGGCAAGTATCACTGGCTATGGGAAAATGACTTGGCTACAACTCAGTGGAAAACTCTCGCGCCCCAATCACCCTTTTATCTTTTTGTTCCTCAAGAAATTGACTTACTAGCAGAATATGAAGCGGAATGGCAAGTAACAGATATTTTTTCTGTAAATAGTGTTGGTATAGTTACTGCTCGCGATGCGTTGACTATTCATTTTAGTGAAAATGATATCTGGAAAACTGTTACTAACTTTGCTAATTTATTACCAGAAGAAGCAAGGACAACTTACAATTTGGGCAAAGATGCACGCGACTGGAAAGTTGAATTTGCTCAGAGAGATGTGAAAATTCATCCTTTTGCAGAAACCCAAAAATCAGGCCCTTTTAAAGAATTTATTAGACCTATCCTTTACCGACCTTTTGATGTTCGTTACACTTACTATACAGGTAAATCTAGGGGTTTCTTGTGTATGCCTCGTAGTGATGTAATGAAGTATATGCTAGGAGGAAAAAACATAGCGCTGCATCTTTGTAGGCAAACTGTTAGCGATGCTTGGCAACATATAATGGCAACGAATCAGATAACCGATGATTGTTACGTTTCTAACAAAACTCGTGAGCGTGGCTATACATTACCTCTCTACCTCTACCCCGAAACAGAAGCAGAAAAACAAATGGGAATGGTACGCCGTCCCAATTTAGCATCTGAATTCATCAAAGATTTTTCATCACGCCTGCAAATAGAATTTATTCCTGATGGCAAAGGCGATAAAAATAAAACTTTTGGGCCAGAAGATGTATTTGATTATATGTACGCTGTCTTCCATTCTCCCACTTACCGCACCCGTTACGCCGAATTTCTTAAAATCGACTTTCCCCGCCTACCGCTAACATCAAATCCTGATTTATTCCGTACTCTCTGCAATTTTGGCAATCAACTTGTCAAACTTCACCTCTTAGAAGAAAGTGGTAATGAAATGGCTACTTATCCTATAACTGGCGATGATATTGTGGAATCAGTTCGTTACACTGAAGCAGGAGAAAATGCAGAAAAAGGACGAGTTTGGATTAACAATAATCAGTATTTTGAAGGGATACCGCCGTCAGTATGGAACTTTCATATTGGCGGTTACAAAGTGTGCGAAAAATGGCTGAAGGATCGCAAAGGTCGGCAACTTAGTTATGATGATTTAGAGCATTATCAAAAGATTGTTTTGGCTTTAGCAGAAACTATTAAGTTAATGGATGAAATAGATAAAGCCATTACTGAATATGGTGGCTATCCAATTGAATAAGTGAGCTTTGATGAAATATGCGATCGCCTTCTCGCTGCACAAAAAATATCGGGTTTGCGAAATGCGATCGCTAATTAGTGAAAACTGCGGTCGCATTTACTTGAAATACACAAAAAAAGTTATTTTTTTAACATTAAACCAATGTTTATAACAATAGATCGGGAGTTAATTATGAAATTTCACCTTTAGATGTTATAAAACTTAGTACAGGTTAAACAACAAGGTATCTAAGAGATTTTTTTTATGCTTATCCAACCCCTATCGTATCAAACACTTGAACAAGCAATTGCTTTAGTAGATAAAGTTTTTCCCTACCAGAGACAAAGCCGGTATGAAAATGCCAGCTTCGCCTTTCGCGCCAGCCTCGAAAAAAATAATCCATCATATAGCTCACTTCTTTATCAAATGCAAATTACGGAAGCAAACTATTGGGTTACTATTGATGAAAGTTCGGGCAAAGTAGTAGGAACTACAGGATTATATTCCTACACTAAAGATGAATCAGAAGCATATTGGCTGGGCTATACTTGTGTAGACCCATATTTTCGCGGTCAAGGAATAGGAGGTATGTTAGTTGATTTTGCTATTGAAAAAGCGCCATCGTCAGGCAAAAAAATTCTTAGATTGTATACATCAAATTATCCAGACCAAGCAGTTGCACAAATTCTTTATGAAAAGCGCGGTTTGCTGATTACTGGCGAAGAGCAGATCGAAGGAACTAACTTCAAAAAGATATACCGAGAACTAAAGTTATAGCGATCGCCCTCCCACTTTCCCTCCCTGAAAAATAAAGTAGGGGCAATTCATGAATTGCCCCTACTTTAAAAACTAACGATTCAGTTGTACCAACTAAATATTAGTAGCCTCTGGTATTCGGCTTGGAAACGATGAAGCTCAGCACTTGGCACTGCTTCACGTTATCAAAACCCACAACGCGGATATAGCAGCTGGAGTATTCAGAACGACAAGCGCGTACTTCTTCCAGAACTTCTTGAGCAGTGGTAGCCTTGAACAAAGGCAGCTTCCACAGAGTCCAGTAGTGCATTTCCGGCGCAGAAGATTCGCTGAATTCTACGGCTGGGATGTAGCCTTGCTCTAGAATGTACTGAACTTGCTTAACGATTTGGGCGTCGGTAAGAGGGGGAAGATAAGAGAGAGTTTCGTAACGACGCTCTTTGGGTAGAGTTTTCATTGCTTACAGGTCTTCCTTGGTACTTGTAATTCTGGTCTATCTGCTAACGATCGAGCTTATTCAGATTCACCTTGCGGTTCTGTTTGCCCTTCAGGAGATGCGGCGGGGTCAGAAATAGTCAGTTGCGTAATGCGTTCCAAATGCTGACGCCGATGCTCCATATTTGCCTGTTGAATACCGGTGCGAACCATCTCTGGCAAAAAATCTGTTACTTCCTCTGCTAGATGCTGGCGCACGGTCATCACTCGTAACGCCAGTTCCTGCTTTTCCCGGAGCAACTCCTCCAAGTAAGCTTCTCCATCTTGGATTTTGCTTTTCGTAGAAAAGTTATTCAGCCAGTAAGCTAGCGGAGGATTAGTCTCGCTCAGTTGAGCCATGATAATCCGCACGGCTTGATAGGTCAAGTAGCTGATCAGCGTCTTGCTGGTATCTTTCGCGACTTGTTTGAGATCCATTTTGACCCCGCCTCCGGCGATTTTAAATTTTAGACTTTGGATTTTAGATTAATAAATAAATCCAAAATCCAAAATCGGCAATCCAAAATCGATTACAGGGTATCCATTGCCTCGAACTCGAACTTGATTTCCTTCCACAGTTCGCAAGCCGCAGCCAGTTCGGGGCTCCACTTGCAAGCTTCGCGGATCACGTCGCCACCTTCCCGGAAGAGGTTGCGACCTTCGTTACGAGCTTGGATACAAGCTTCCAAAGCCACGCGGTTAGCGGTAGCGCCGGGAGCGTTACCCCAGGGGTGACCCAAAGTACCGCCGCCGAATTGCAGGCAAGAATCATCGCCGAAGATTTCTACGAGCGCTGGCATATGCCATACGTGGATACCGCCAGAAGCAACTGGCATTACACCGGGCATGGAAGCCCAGTCTTGGGTGAAGTAAATACCGCGAGCGCGGTCTTGTTCGATGTGGTCTTCGCGCATCAAGTCTACGAAGCCCATCGTGATGCCTTTTTCGCCTTCCAGCTTACCGACGACGGTACCGGAGTGCAGGTGGTCACCACCAGACATCCGCAAGCACTTAGCCAGTACGCGGAAGTGGATACCGTGGTTCTTTTGACGATCGATAACTGCGTGCATAGCGCGGTGGATGTGCAGCAGACGACCGTTGCGACGGCACCACTTAGCCAAAGTAGTGTTAGCGGTGAAACCACCAGTCAGGTAGTCGTGCATGATGATGGGCGTGTTGATTTCGTTCGCGAATTCAGCCCGCTCCATCATTTCTTCGCAGGTGGGGGCGGTCACGTTCAGGTAGTGACCTTTGATTTCACCAGTTTCAGCTTGAGCTTTTTCGATCGCTTCTTGAACGAACAGGAAACGATCGCGCCAGCGCATGAACGGCTGAGAGTTGATGTTTTCGTCGTCTTTGGTGAAGTCCAAACCGCCGCGCAGACATTCGTAAACTGCACGACCGTAGTTCTTAGCAGATAGACCCAGTTTGGGCTTAATCGTACAACCCAGCAAAGGACGACCGTACTTGTTCAGCTTGTCCCGCTCTACTGTAATCCCGTGGGGAGGGCCTTGGAATGTTTTCAGGTAAGCAATCGGAATCCGCAGGTCTTCCAGACGCAGCGCACGCAGAGCTTTGAAACCGAATACGTTACCTACGATCGAGGTAAGCATATTGGTTACAGAGCCTTCTTCAAACAGATCCAATGGATAGGCAACAAAGCAGATGTACTGGTTGTCTTCGCCAGGAACCGGTTCGATATCGTAGCAACGACCTTTGTAACGATCGAGGTCGGTCAGCAGGTCAGTCCAAACTGTTGTCCAAGTACCGGTTGAGGACTCAGCAGCCACAGCAGCACCAGCTTCTTCTGGAGGTACTCCGGGCTGAGGCGTTACGCGGAACGCCGCCAGAACATCAGTATCTTTCGGTGTGTAATCTGGCGTGTAATAAGTCAGCCTGTAATCTTTAACTCCGGCCTGATACCCAGCTTTCGCTTGAGTCGTCGTTTTCGCGTAAGACATATGTCCCTTCCTGGGAATTACTGCAATTTTTTTTTGCCCATTTGGCAGATGCTTAAAACTATATCAAGAAATCAATTAGCTACACTTCAAATTTTTTTTAGAATTTCATAACCTCTCTTTATGTATTTTTAATAGGTATAAATTTTTGTTGCACCATCCATGCAAAAAGTGACATTTTGTGGTTTGGGGATCGCTCTTGCGGCTGGGGGGCAGGGGAGCGGGGGAGTGGGGGAGTGGGGGAGTGGGGGGCAGGAGGGCAGGAAGAAATTCTTAATGAGTGACTTTTGACTTTTTGACTTTTTGACTTTTGACTTTTGACTTTTGACTTTTTGACTTTTGACTTTTGACTTTTGACTTTTGACTTTTGACTTTTGACTTTTGACTTTTGACTTTCCCTAGCCCCTAGACTCTCTTAAGCAGTAGCCTATTTGTGAATCGTTCGGTCAGGAGAATAACTATGTCATTATTGAGTGGGCGCATCAGTATTTTCCTAAGTGCCGCGCTGCTGGGATTGGCAGCATTCCTGGGAGAAACCGACACCAGAAGCGTCCTAGCTCAATCGTCCGGAAGAGATGAGACTCCCTTCTACCCAGCACAACCGCCGCCACCAGAAGTCGATCCCTTGCGAATACAGCGCCAAACGCCTCAGCAACGAGAGTATCGCGTCAGTGCTTTACTACGCGATGTTCTCGGCAAACTCTGGGTAGGTTCGTGGCAGGGGTTAGCGCGGATTGACCCCAATACGGGTCGCATTTTGACGCGGGTCAACTTACCCGATGTTTTTATCGGTGCTTTAGCTGAAGATAAAGTAGGCAGAATTTGGGTGGGAACTTACCAGGGATTGCAGCGAGTAGACCCCCGCACCAACGAAATTACGGCGCAGAATTTTTTTATGCCTTCCAATCGAGTATTGTCTCTTTTAATTGACAAACGAGGCTATTTGTGGGTAGGAGGCGATCGCGGTTTATCTCTTATTAGTCCCGATCGAGGATTATTGATGACGACGCTGCGAAACTTACCCGGTGTCAGCGCCAACGCCCTCAGCTTAGATACAGAAGGTCAGCTGTGGGTAGGAACTCTCGACGGTTTGGTAAGAGTCGATACCGCCAGTGCTTATCCAATCGGACGAATTACCGACTTACCCGGCACCACTGTCCAAGCTTTAGCCTTAGATTCTAAAGGTAGTCTGTGGGTGGGAACGCCCAGCAATTTGATCGAACTCGATCCCCTCACCGGTAAAATCGTGCGAACTGTTGCCGAACTGGCAGAACGCAATATCACAACATTGCATTTTGACCAATTAGGTAGCCTTTGGGTCGGCACAGATGCTGGTGTTTTTCGTTACAATCCTTACACCGGAACTCTGGCGGGTCAAGTTTCCGGTCTGCCTGCGGCTAAAGTGCTTTCCCTTTCTCCGGATACCGGCAATAAGTTGTGGGTGGGCACTCGTGAGGGGTTAGCTTGGGTAAATTTGGATACAGGTGCTGCCATAACCCATCGCGCTTTCAGTCGCGCCACTCCTCAGTATTGAAGAGGGGCTAGGGAAAGAAAGAAGTAGTAGTAGGGTGGGCAATGCCCACCATCTGCGATCGATCGATATATACCCTACGTTTAATTATGCCTACCTACTCAGATAAAAGGAAAATACCGAAACTGAAAATATTTGCCAGCATAATTGCAGAAGTAGCGATCGCCTTTGCTGCTCCCTATACTATTAGCAAAAGCGTTTTTGCCCAAACTTCAGCTAATTCCGATGTGCGGATAAATTCTATTAAACTGGAAGAAACCCTCGTTGCAGAGGTAATGAATGGTTATCTCGAAGTACCCGATCGCAACACTAACGTTTCTGCTTACGGCGGTCGTATGCGTTTATACGATGTCCACATTGCCCGCGCGATCGCATTGAGCCATCATTTTTACTGCAATCCACCCTACATTGGCGGAATTGAAAAACTTGTACAGTGGGAATATCGGGCAAATAACGGCAGAATAAATATGGGAACTTTTAATCTGCGCTGCACCAGTGTCGAACAGGCAATAAAAACCTACGGTCTGGGTAAGTCAGTACCGATGGAAGTTCAGCTAACAGACAGAGCCAAAAAAATTGTCAACGTTCGCGTTCTCGATATCCAAGGAGATGTCGAAACTAACAACTTTCTAAATTTTGTCCAAACAATTAGACCGCAGCGATGAAATAATTGAGTGCGAACATAAAAAACTACAAGCAAAATTGATTAAATGGCAGTAACAACCCAACAATTAATCCAATGGAAACGGCAAGGTCGTTTAATTGTGACCCTAACAGCTTGGGATTATGCGATCGCACAGCTGTTGGATGCTGCTGGCGTTGATGTTATCCTGGTTGGCGATTCTTTGGCAATGGTGGCATTGGGTTACGAAACTACTCTGCCGCTGACGCTCGATGAAACAATCCATCACGCCAAAGCGGTGCGTCGAGGCGTACACAAAGCTTTAGTAGTTTGCGATCTGCCGTTTTTGAGTTATCAAGAAAGTCCTCAGCAAGCAATGCACTCGGCTGGTAGGATACTGAAAGAATCGGGCGCTCAAGCGGTAAAATTGGAGGGCGGATATCCCACGATCGCCCAAACAGTTTCTTTTTTGGTACAAGCGGGAATTCCGGTACTCGGTCATGTGGGTTTAACGCCGCAATCGGTGCATAAGTTGGGTTATCGTCAGCAAGGGAAGACACCGGAAGCTGGAGAGAGAATTTTACAAGAAGCGATCGCACTTGAAGAAGCAGGTGCATTTGCGGTAGTCTTGGAGCATATTCCAGCTGAGTTGGCATTGCAAATTACTCAAAAACTGACAATTCCTACAATTGGAATTGGCGCTGGCCCTCACTGTGACGGTCAGGTTTTAGTTACTGCCGATTTGTTAGGACTTTCCCAAAAACAGCCGCCTTTTGCTAAATCTTATGTTAATTTGCGGGAAACTATTACGCAAGCGGTGCAAAATTTCGGTACGGAAGTGAAAGAGGGGAAATTTCCTGATTTAACTAACTAAACGGAAAAAACATCACAAATATGTTTAGAAATAAAAATCTATTTCTTCTATGTTGGCGCTCATTTCTCGGTGAATTTCCTGTAACTGCATAAAGCAAAAAAACGCTTCTTCGTCGTTTTGCAACCAAACGTTACACAGCCATAGCTTTTGCAGGCAGAAGGCTATACCGGGACGATCGCCCATTTCGCGTTTAATTTCCAGTACCTGTCGATAGCACTCGATCGCTTGTTCGTATTTTCCCAAGCGACGGTAAGTATCACCTTGTTTGTCTAAAGCATTAGCTTGTTCTTGGCAAGCAGCCATTTCCTTAAATTTCCTGCGCCCTGAGATCGCACTTTGCTAAGTTGCTCGTTCTTTCCTTTTTGGCTAAAAAGTAGCAAAGGAAATGAGTGACCCGGAAAAACCGGAGCAGCAATCGTGCGATCGCTTTTCTTGGGGTTATAATAACCTAACCTGACTTGCCGGATAACCGAAAAAAACGTTTACGGGCGCAAATCGATAAAATTAAGAAAAATTACCGGATATGCAAACAGCATGATACCTACAGTTATTGAACAGTCTGGGCGCGGCGAACGCGCTTTTGATATCTACTCCCGACTTCTGCGGGAGCGGATTATCTTCTTAGGCAGACAAATTGACTCAGATCTGGCCAATCTGATCGTTGCTCAGCTGCTCTTTTTAGACTCGGAAGACCCGGAAAAAGATATCTATATATATATCAACTCACCGGGCGGTTCGGTAACGGCAGGTATGGGCATTTATGACACGATCAAACAAGTTCGCCCCGATGTCTGCACCATTTGTACCGGACTGGCAGCTAGTATGGGCGCATTTCTCCTCAGCGCCGGTACGAAAGGCAAACGGATGAGTCTACCCCATTCTCGGATTATGATTCACCAGCCACTGGGTGGCGCTCAGGGGCAAGCAACGGATATCGAAATTCAGGCGAAGGAAATTTTATACCACAAGCGACGCCTGAATGAAATGCTGGCAGAACACACAGGTCAACCCCTCAGTCGAATTGAGGAAGATACCGAGCGGGATTTCTTTATGTCAGCTAAAGAAGCGATGGAATACGGCTTGATAGACCAAGTGATCGATCGCACCGCAGCAGGTAGCAAACCTGTAGCTGTCGCCTAATTAGGGGCTGGGGGTTAGGGCGTCGGGGTTAGGGGAAGAGGGAGAGGGAAAAGGGAAGAAAATTTCACATTTTAGATTTAAAAGGGAAAATTTTGATAAATCTGAAATCTGAAATTTGAAATTTGAAATCCCCCGCTCCCCCACTCCCCCACTCCCCCGCCCCCCCTACCTACGAGGTCGCGTTGGGCAGAGATTTGAGATGGTTGTAGAATTGCATTACCTGTTCGGGGCTGAGTTGGGAACGCGATCGCTTTTTGAAAGTTCGCCACAAATAGTCGCGTCCCTCCTCGGTAGTCCAACCTGCACGGCTCATTTCAATAGGAATGCGAGCGATCGCTTCAGATAGATCGATCGGGTCTTCCAAATCCGTCTTTTCAGCAGCAAGATCGATCGGTTCGGAATCTACTCGATCGGATTGAACAGCACTTATTTCCCGATCTTGAAAGCGCGATCCGATCGGCGTCACTTTACTATAATTAACAGTCGGTTCAACCTCATTTATAGATGAAGTAATTTCGGGACTCTCAACATAACTATCTCGTTTCCAATCTAAATTGCTCGTAATTGGCGCATTTGAGCCTGTGGGAGCAGCACCGATCTTAGATGTTGCTGTGGGAGTTGTCCTCTGTGGAAAAGTTGGCTGTACTGTCTCGCTCAGCCAACTTGTATCAGTAGAAATACTGTCTGTATTGGCTTTTTCCGATCGCTCTTGTGAAAATACAGGATGCTTGGGAAATTCAGCAGTAACAGGTTGAGTACTCGTCGTAGCAGATGACTGTATGCCGATGATTTCCAGCGCCCTAATTCTAGCTTGATCTTCCGCCACCTCAATTGTGTCAGCAACTGCCATACCAGTAGCTCGGATAACGCCGTCGATCTGAACCGAGACCCTAACCACATATTTACCGTGGTAAATGGTCAATAATTCAGAAATTAGACAGCCAGTGGGATAGCGAGCTTGAAATTGTGCAAACATAACATTAATACCCAAGAGAGATCTTCAACCATAGCGGTTTTCTTGAAGACCGCTATAAACCTACAATAAGATTGGGAGACAGCTGTCAGCAGACAAAAGTCAGCAGCAGGGGAGACAGGAAAACTTTTTTGTTCTTCATTGGAACTTGTTACTGGATTTTAAATCCCAGAGTTGCCTGACTTTTTCATTATGGCTTCTGACTCCTGACTGCTGTTGCACGATCTTCGATCCGCATCGCAAAAAGGCGCAAGGCTTGAGTGTCCTACACCCCACCGCAACTAGCTCGCTGTTCAAAGGCGGTTTATCACCATAAAACATCCAGCGTGTAAAAGCGTGAGAGTGTCCCAAAGCAAAAGCCGTTCAGGCACGAGCGACCCTTGGTATGATTTCGCCTATGTTGGGCGGAACATCTCCCAAACATAGGCGATATAGCACGATTCTTGCTTTTGTCCTGTGGTGACATTGCTAATAAAACATCCGTAGGCCAAAAGTGGAAGTAGCCTCTGTGGTGTTTTCTGACATGGGATATAGTGGCAGCAATCGTTTGTTTCGTCTAAGTTTGGGCAAACAAAAGGCTCTCCTCAGTCAGCGTGTTCGGTCAGAGTGTGCTGAATCAACCCCTTCCGGATGTCCGGCAAGAAGATGGCCTAAGTTTAGCGCGATTAGCTTCTCAAGGACAAAAGTTGCCTGTAGCTGTTGGGGGAATCTACATACCTTAACTGTTGAGAGCCTAAAAGTGGGTGTGTAGCCCGTGCGCGATGCTGTTCGATCGGGTAGTACCTGTATTTGGCGAAACTTACGCCCAATATAGGCGAAAAGGATCTGGTTTCACCAGATCGCAGCAGTAAAAAGAATGCAATTGAGACGCTAAGGACTGATTCGCTACATGGAATTTTCAATCGCTACACTGCTTTCTAATTTTCCAGATGATAAATTGGTCGCTGTCAAAGCCTTAGAAAAAAAACTGGGTTGCCAGGATGAACCTTGTCTGCACCAATTAGAAATAGCTTTAGATGCTCTGGAAAAAATTGGCATTTTGGTAAAGGAGCGGGGCAAATATCGTCGGATATTTGAGCCTGGAGTTGTGGAAGCCAAACTGCGCTGTTCCAGTAAAGGATTTTGTTTTGCAATTCAAAATGTAGAAGGAGCAGCAGATATTTACGTGCGGGAAAGCCATCTGAGTACAGCTTGGAATGGCGATCGCGTTCTTGTCAAAATTACCAAAGAAGGGAATCGACGGCGCTCTCCGGAAGGAGAAGTACGCTTGATTTTAGAACGCGCCAACCCCAGCGTGCTAGCGCGAATCAAACAAAGCTTAGACCGAGCGGGACGTACAATATACAGGGCAGTTCCTTTAGACGATCGGCTATTATTTGAACTCGACCTGCTTGCTAATGGCAAAAATTTAGCCCAAGCAATCGATCACCTCGTCCACGTCGAAATCCTCCGCTATCCTTTGGCGACAAGTCCCCCCGTCGGTCGCGTAGCCCAAATCTTGGGCAGCGATGCGGAAGCTGCTGCCGATATCGATATAGTTTGTTGTAAGCACGATTTACCGCGCAGCTTTCCCGATGCTGTGCTGAAAGCTGTTGAAAAATTACCAAATGCACCAACTAGAACAGACCTGAAAAATAGATTCGATCTGCGACATTTGGTAACCATTGCCATTACTCCCGACGCAACGAATGAAAACGATGAAAGTACATCGGTGGTAGAACAGGCTTTTACCCTAGAGAAAATTGATGCCGAAAACTGGCGTGTGGGAGTACATATTGCCGATGTAGCCTACTATGTCCCGATCGACTCGCCGATCGATCGGGAAGCGCAGCGGCGAGGTAGGTGCGTGCATCTAGGCGAAACGATACTGCCACTGTTGCCAGAAGCGCTCTTAGAGCGTTGTTCTCTGATTGTGGGAGAAGACAAGCTCGCTATTTCGGTGCTGCTGACGCTCAACGGCGCTGGGGAATTGGTGGAATTTGAAATTCAACCCAGCGTCATTCAGGTAGACTATCAGCTCTCCCAGTCGCAAGCACGAGCAATTCTGTTGCGTCACGAGGTTCCTCTCAGTCGAGCGATGATGCACGATGTGGCACCGGTGATTCCTACCCTCGATCAACTGGTGGTGCTGAGTCAGGGGGTAAGGCAACAACGACGAAAGCGAGGTGGATTTGAAATTAAGAAATCGGAAAGCGAGAACCAATTTAACAGCCAGTTTAACGATGAAGGATCGAGTAATGTACTGGTGAGCTTGCCAGGACACCCAGACCGATCGACGATCGCAGAATGGATGATCTTAGTAAATCAGGTGGTGGGCAACCACATGAACGCTCTAGGAGTACCGACGATGTACCGAGTTCAGCCGGCACCCGATCCGGATGATGTCCAAGAATCGATCAAGTTAGCTGGCAATCTGGGAATAGATTTGCAACTAGAACAGGAAGATGCGGTTATTCCTTCTGATTTCCAAAGTTTTATCCAGCAATTTGCTGCTTCTAAGTCAGAAAAAGTCCTCAGTTCTTTGTTGCAAGCTACTTTAAAACCAGCCGTTTACAGCACAGCACCCGCTTCTCACTTTAGTTTGGCTTTGGAATCGGGTTATGTCCATTGCATCTCGCCAGCACAGCGCTACTCGGATTTATTGGTACAACGGTTGCTGCAAGCTGTGTTCGAGCAAGGGCGCGATCGTCGTACCACTCGCGCTAAAGAACAAGTCAATCTGCGTCACAGTTCCTGTCACGGCAATATCAATTGGAACGTTCTCCCACCTGCGTTACAGGAAGAACTGGAAGCGCATCTGACTGCTGTAGTTGTACCGCTTAACGAACGACAAAAAGAAGCGGAAGATGCAGAGGCAGATTTGGCAGGACTTAAAAAAGCCGAGTTGATGAAAGAACGCACCGGTGAAGTTTTTCCTGGTGTGATTACTGGCGTTCAATCCTACGGTTTCTTTGTCGAAATGGAAGTACCTCTGCCAGATGGAAAGTTCTTTTACCCAGAAGGATTGGTACACGTATCCTCGCTCAAAGATGATTGGTACGAATATCGCTCTCGACAAGAGGCGCTTGTAGGGCGCAAGAACCGCAAGCAATATCGCTTGGGCGATCGCGTCGAAGTTCAAGTTAAAAGCGTTGATTACTACCGTCAGCAAATAGATTTGGTGACCGTAGGTAGCGACGGCGAAACTTTGGACGATGACTTAGAAGATGACCCGTTTATCAATATGGATGATGATTAAATATGATTCATCGTTCGTGGCTCATGCCAAACATATAGGGAATTTCAGATTTGAGATTGCCGATTTGAAATTGAATTTAAATCTGCCATCTCAAATTTGCAATCTGAAATTACCCATTACTAATGACCGATAACTAATGACCAAAAAAAAGGGGTTCAAATCTTCCTATTTCAAAGGGAATCATCGACAAATTTTGCCGAGTATTGTAGAGACGTTTCATGAAACGTCTCTACAATATTCAAGGCCCAGCCAATCCAAAATCCTCTCATCCAAAATCTAAAATCGTGTGACCAAACCTTTGATTCTTGGGGTCTCAGGGGCATCGGGCCTCATCTACGCCGTTCGGGCATTAAAATTTCTGCTGGAGGCGGATATGACGATCGAGCTTGTGGCGTCAAAATCCACTTATATGGTCTGGCAGGCAGAACAAAATATTTCTATGCCTGCCAACCCTATCCAGCAAGAACAATTCTGGCGCGAACAAGCTGGGGTGGCAACACAAGGTAAACTGCGCTGTCACCCTTGGGGTGATGTAGGCGCTAACATTGCAAGTGGTTCCTTCCGCACTTTGGGGATGCTCGTGATGCCGTGCAGTATGAGTACGGTCGCTAAGCTGGCAGTAGGTCTGAGTTCCGACCTTTTGGAACGCGCTGCTGATGTGCAGCTTAAGGAAGGACGCCAACTCGTTATCGTACCCCGCGAGACGCCTTTGAGTTTGATTCATCTGCGAAATTTAACTACTTTGGCAGAAGCAGGTGTTGCAATTGTGCCAGCTATCCCAGCGTGGTATCACAATCCTCAGACTATTCAAGATCTGGTGGATTTTGTGGTTGCTCGCGCTTTAGATCGGCTGGATATTGACTGCGTTCCTATCCAGCGTTGGCAAGGACACCAGGAGGAATTTTAGATTTTGGATTTGGGATTTTAGATTGAAGTTAAATCTAAGATCGGCCATCTGAAATTTGAGATTACCAATTACCAATTACTAACTATGTCTCGGATTGTATTGCTGCTTGTAGTTCTCTTAGGGCTAATTCTATTTGCCCTGCAAAATTTATCGCCTGTTGTGCTAGCCTTTTTGGGGATGAAATCGCTGGGTTGGCCACTCGGAGTCTGGATTTTGGGTGCGATCGCAGCTGGTTTCTGCTCTTCCTTGCTGATTGGTGCTTTGTTCCAAGTGTCGAACTATTTATCTGAGGAACAGTTGCGATCGCGCATCCGCACGCTCGAAGCTGAAGTATCCCGTTCTCAAGGGCAATCTCCCCGCCAGAGTCCTTATGCTAACCAAACGGCCTCTTACTCTACTTCTACTCAAACTGCTCCTAACTGGCAGAAAAGTTCATCTAATGATGACTATTTAGAAGATGATGAAGATGATGAAGATGAGGCAATTTACGAAACTCCCAGTTATGGAGATAATGCCGGAAACCGCGCCAATTATGAAGTTAAGCAAGAACCGACGAGTGGCTATAAATCTGGTTCTGTCTATTCTTACAGTTATAAAGAGCCTCGAAATACAGGCGTCGGAAAAACCGAATCTGTTTACGATGCCGAGTACCGAGTCATTACACCGCCTTATCGTCAACCAGAACCTCAGCCAGAAGAAAGCTGGCAATCTGACAAAAAATCTGGCAGTGATGATGACTGGGGATTTGAGGATGATGATGATTTTGATGATGAAGACGATCGCTCCCGTTCTCGCTCCTAAAAATTTCAAATCAATATACGCGACAAAAACGGTTTCAAGCCAACCATTTAAAGGAGAATCATCAAAAGTTTTTGATGAATTTCAAGGCTTAAATAATCCAAAATTCTCTCATCCAAACTGGAAAATAGTATGACAACTCCCACAGCAACTCTGTTAGTTTCTTGCCCAGATAGTCGCGGATTGGTGGCAAAAATCGCTAACTTTATTTATGCGAATGGCGGTAATATTATTCATGCCGATCATCATACCGACTTCGCTGCCGGATTGTTTCTTACTCGCATTGAATGGCAGTTGGATGGGTTTAATTTGCCCCGCGATTTAATTGGCCCCGCTTTCAATGCGATCGCGCAACCTTTACAAGCTAATTGGCAATTGCACTTTTCCGATACTATACCGCGTATTTCCATCTGGGTAAGCCGTCAAGATCATTGTCTTTTTGACCTGATTTGGCGTCACAAAGCTAAAGAATTTTCTGCTGTAGTTCCATTGATTATCAGCAACCATCCCGATTTAAAAGATTTGGCTACTCAATTCGGGGCTGAATTTTACCATATCCCTATTACTAAAGAGAATAAACGAGAGCAGGAAGCGAAACAATTAGAACTGCTGCGTCAGTACAAAATAGACTTAGTTGTATTGGCGAAATATATGCAAATTCTGAGCCCGGAATTGATTGGCGAATTTTCTAAAAATATTATTAATATTCATCATTCTTTTTTACCTGCTTTCGTAGGAGCTAGTCCTTACCAGCAAGCCTACGAACGAGGCGTAAAAATTATCGGTGCAACCGCCCATTACGTAACATCTGAATTAGATGCAGGGCCGATTATTGAGCAAGATGTAGTGCGAGTCAGTCACCGAGATGATGTTGCCGATTTGATTCGGAAAGGCAAAGACTTGGAGCGAATGGTGTTAGCAAGAGCGGTGCGATCGCACTTACAAAACCGAGTATTAGTTTACGGGAATCGAACTGTTGTTTTTGAATAGTATTTTGAGTTTAGTGTAATGTAAAACTTAGAAAATAATAGGTTTTGTCATTGTTTTAATTTATAATTATCTATTATGTCGCTAGGTTTGGTTGGAACATTTAGCGATATTTATTCGATAAATTGAATTTTAAAATAAAATTATCTCCCCATCCTCAACTCCGACAGGATAGAAAGTCAGAAAAAAGTCATACTAAAGTCACGTATTAGATTTATCAAGCTCTGCCATTTGCTTTGAGCCCTTTAAACCCATGACCGTTGAGGAAGCGCTGGCGATTGTAGAGACCCTTAGAAGTCCCAGAGCTTATGAAGGCATGAAAATTTCTGGCGTCGCAGGTTTAACCGAGGCGACTGTGGCGACGCTCAAGATGTTGGTTGCCCAAGACTAGGACTCAGACTCTTGCTGCACTCAAGCAGCTTCAACTTCCCAGACAGGATGGTAGAGATTGTTACAGGAAAAATAGTTATTTTTGATTAACTCGCGAGATTCTTGTGTAATCCTACCGGCTACAGCGGCTTGCTGCAACATCATGAAAGCATCTAAATCTTCGATATCGTATCTTTTCTGCAAAAGCTGCCGCAGCTGTTCTTCTGCTGCAAGGGTCAGATAGCCAGTCGTTAGAGCCTGTTGGACAACTTCGCGGATTAAATACATCTTCATCACCTACAAAAACAGCGATATTGAAAGGACGAACCAGTAAAAACACTGAACTAAAGTCACGTCAGGCTCAGTAGCACCCTCATCAACCAGCTAGTAGGACGCCTTAAAAATATTGCTGCCCCAGAGCTAACTTTAATAGTAGTGTCTACAGAACCGGTAAACACAAGTAAAACACGATATGAATCAGAGCCATCAATGGCTTACCTTTATTTTTCGGCATTCTTCATAAGATCTTTATAAAGATTCTATAAAGAATCCATGAAGATTATGTTAGCTAATTTATTAGCTTTCCGTCACTTTACGGATGTTATTAATTATGTTAATATTTTATATTTATGTTAGTCAAATGCTAACGTATATTAAATTATAGTTAAAATCACGTTAGTGAATTTGTGACATGGCATCTACATTAAGTAAAGTGCAAGAGGAATTTACAGAAGCTGCTAATTACTGGAATCTGGAGAAATTATATATAGATCTTGCCTCCGCCAAAGGTAAAGGTCTTACACCTGTGGAAAAAAAAATTCTGAGAGGATTGCTTTGCGGCTATAGTCCGGCTGAAATAGCTAATGCCATGTATAAAACTCGCAGTAGCAGTTCCGTTAGGGTATATCTATCTAATGGGTTGTACAAGTACATTGAATCATTGTTGATTTATCAAACTGGAGCAACGATAAAAATTACTCACTGGAGTCGCGTCACTATTTTACTTGAAGAAGCCGGATACAAAATCGCTTCATTTAATCAATCAGATCTGAATAATTTATTACCAGAAGCACTTGCCAAACCGCTTTATTTAATTTCATCAAACGAACGGCACTGCGATTGGGGAGAAGCAATTGATGTTAGTATATTTTACGGACGAGAACAAGAATTAGCTCAATTAGAAGAGTGGATACTTACCGATCGCTGTCGCTTGGTGACCCTGCTGGGTATGGGTGGGATTGGTAAAACCTCTCTGTCAATACGCCTTGCACAGCTAATTCAGGATAAATTTGAGTATGCTATATGGCGATCGCTTCGCCACGCTCCACCCATCCAAGTTTTTCTAACTAACTTAATTCAATTTTTATCTAATGGTAGTATAAATATTTCTGAATCAGTAAGCTTACCTGACAAGATATCACAACTCATTGACTGCTTAAGAGCTTCTCGATGTCTGTTAATATTGGATAACGTAGATTTTCTTCTCCAAGTGAATACTTATACAGGTGATTTTCGAGAAGGATATGAAATTTACGGGGAATTATTCAAACGTATCGGAGAAGTATTGCATCAAAGTTGCTTGATCCTCACCAGTCGGGAAAAAATAAAAGTTATAGGCTCAAATGAAGGAGCTATATTACCAGTTCGCTCTTTACATATCAAAGGTTTACCAGAAATAGAATGTGAAAAAATTATTAAAGCCAAAGGATTAATTTTGAGCGACGCAGAAGCTAAATTAATCATTAGTAGATATGCGGGCAATCCTTTAGCTTTAAAAAATATTTTAACAACTATAAAAGATTTATTTGATGGCGATATTTCAGCATTTTTGCAAGAGAATGTTTTGGCTTGTGGAGAATTACGGGAATTGTTAGACGAGCAGTTAAATAGATTGTCAAATGCAGAAAAGCAAATCGTAAAATGGTTGGCAATTCAGCAAGAGTTAGTTTTAACACCAGAATTGCCTGGAAATAGGATACCATCTCTATCCAGGCGAGAACTAATAGAGGCGCTGGAATCTTTAGCGAGGCGATCGCTAATTTATAGAAACGCAGCCAGTTTTAGACTCCAGCCTATATTTCTGGAGTATTTGAAAGAGCAACAGCGCGACTGTCAGTGCCAAGAAATACATTCTCAAGCAGTTAAGCAAGAATAGCTTGGAAATTGCGAAATAACAGGTAAACTAAATACCAGTTCCGATGAAAAAGATACACAGAGCTTGACTGGTGAACAATATTTTAAGAGGAATCAATCTCTACCTGATTGGGATGATGGGAGCCGGTAAGACGACCGTTGGGCGGTTATTGGCACAGCAACTAGGCTACCGTTTTTTTGACACCGATGCTCTCATCGAGCAAGCAGCAGGCGGTCAATCTATTAACGAAATATTTGCAACCGCTGGTGAAGAAGCTTTTCGGGAGATCGAAAGTCAGGTGCTGGCCGAGCTGTCGGCATACACAAAACTAGCGATTTCCACTGGTGGCGGCATAGTGCTGCGACGAAAAAACTGGAGTTACCTGCACCACGGTTTGATCGTCTGGCTGGACGTACCCGTAGAATTACTGATGTCCCGCTTGGCAGAGGATAGTACGCGCCCTCTCTTAAAAGATGCCGAGCCTCAGAAAAAGCTGGAAATGCTTCTAGAACAAAGACGCAAGCTTTATGCTCAAGCAGACATTCGCATTACCGCAGACGCAAGCTTAACACCCGAACAAGTAGCAGCACGAATAATGGCGGAAATTCCCAAAGTTATCAAACCAGAAGTTACTGCTCCCGATAATTAATGATAAGGGCAGGGTCGCGGGGGAGCGGGGGGCAGGGGGGCTTTCGGAACGGAAGAATTAATATTTTCCCTTTTCCCTCTTCCCTCTCCCTCTTCCCTCTTCCCTCTTCCCTAGTCCCTAGCCCCTAGCCCCTAGCCCCTAGTCCCTAATCCCGACGTCCTATTCCCAAACTGTTGCCCTTGAGATAATTAACAATGGCAACTTCTTTTAAACTGCATCTAAACCTTATTGCATCCAAAAGCCGATCATGGTTAACGAAACCGATTACATTCAAAAAGCTGAGGCTACACGGGTACGAGTACTCAGCGAAGCGCTGCCCTACATCCAACAATTTGCCGGTCGCACCGTTGTTGTTAAGTACGGCGGCGCAGCGATGAAAGACAGCTCTCTCAAAGACAAAGTTATACGCGATATAGTTTTTTTATCCTGTGTAGGCTTGCGTCCGATCGTCGTACACGGCGGTGGCCCTGAAATTAACTCCTGGTTAGATAAACTGGGAATTGAGCCACAATTCAAAAATGGTCTGCGCGTGACCGACGCCGCCACGATGGATGTCGTGGAAATGGTTTTAGTAGGACGGGTAAATAAAGAAATTGTCGCGCTGATTAACCAAGCGGGCGGTTTAGCCGTGGGACTTTGCGGTAAAGATGGCAACTTGATCAAAGCGCGTCCGGAAGGTCAGGAAGGCATTGGTTTTGTTGGCGAAGTTAACGCTGTCAATACCAAACTTGTGGAGTCCCTAGTCAAGAGTGGATATATCCCGGTAATCTCCAGTGTGGCGGCGGACGAGACGGGACAAGCTTATAATATCAACGCCGATACTATCGCTGGAGAACTGGCAGCGGCTTTAGGTGCAGAAAAATTGATATTGCTTACCGATACGGCGGGTATTTTGACAAATTACAAAGACCCGTCTACCTTAATCGCTAAGCTGGATATTCAAGAAGCACGCAATCTGATTGCATCTGGTGTTGTGAGCGGCGGGATGATTCCCAAGGTCAGCTGTTGCGTTCGCAGTCTGGCTCAAGGTGTCCGCGCTACTCACATTATTGACGGTCGAATTCCTCACGCGCTGCTGTTGGAAATTTTTACTGACGCCGGTATTGGTTCGATGATTGTAGCTTCTGAGTTTATGAGTTCGTGAAAACGAAGGGTTAGGGGTTAGGGGTTAGGGGTTAGGGGCTAGGGGAAGAGGGAAGAGGGAAGAGGGAAGAGGAGGAATTTTTACTTTTGACTCCCCCGCTTCCCCACTCAACTTCTTTCAAAGATTAGCGCTAGCCTAGAATTTATGGGATATCTGCAAGACAATTTACTCGAAATCTCTCGTGAGTCCAGAAACTTTAGAAATTATCAAAACTGAGTACCAAGCTGGCAAGGCTGATTTTGAACGCGGACAGTATCGCCAGTCTGTGCAGCATTTGGAAAAGGCTTGTGCTTTGGTCGATCGCAATTCTCCTCTCGGTGGCGAGATCCAAATTTGGTTGGTGACTGCTTACGAAGCTGCCGATCGCAGAAAGGAGGGTATCGCTCTCTGCAAGCAGCTCGATCGCCATCCCCATCTCGATATCCGCAAACAAAGCCGTCGCTTGCTCTACATTTTAGAAGCTCCTCAACTCAATCGCCGTCCTGAATGGCTGACTCAAATTCCCGATCTCGCTGCGATCGGCGACAATCAAACTCAATCTCGTTTGGGTAATGCTGCTTCCACTGTTAAAAGTTCTCCTCGTCCTCGTCCTCAACCCGAACCTGTCGATCTCACTCAGGTCAATACTAAGGATAATCTGTTTATCTGGGTTGCTCTTGTCGCCGTTATTCTCACTCTCGGCGGTTTGCTTTGCTTCGGGTTTTGAAGCGTTAAAGAGTAGGAAAGGGGATTGCTTTTTCTGGGGAAAGCATGATATGCTTTCTTCATAATGGGATGTTTGCAAAAATAATATTTTTAGACATATTCCCATTATAAAATAAGCATACCAGCATATTTAGGAAAAGTAAACCCCTACAGCCTACTTTTATATCCAAAAAAATGTACAGAAACCAGGTTTCTTCAAGAAACCCGGTTTCATGGTGTGTAGGGCGCAATTGCGAAGTCTGGGAGTAAGATGGGGAGGGAAGAAGGAAGAAAAGAAGCTGATATCGTGAGCGATTCCACACTAGAGCAAATACTGAAGCTAGCATCCGGACGATCGGATGCAGCGGAAGTGTACTACCTATCGAGTCAAGACACACCGATCGAATTTGAAAACAATCGTTTAAAATCCCTCCAGACAAAAGCGCTTCAGGGAGTAGCGCTGCGAGTAGTTTGTCAGGGTAAACTGGGATTTGCCAGTTCCACAGACTTAACGCGGTTGGAAGACTTGGTAGATGCAGCAGTCCAAACATCGGAAATTGGCGATCGAGCAGAATTTGAGTTTGCCAGCAGTGTAAAATTCCAGCCAGCAGAAAACAGCTACACACCACCGCCAACACAAGAATTAGTGACAATAGGCGATCGACTCATATCGGAAGTTCGCGCATACAACTCAGATATCCTAGTCAACGTAGACTTTCACGTCCGCGCTAGAAAAATTAAAATTGCCACAAGCGGTGATGTTTACGGCGAACGCAGCAGTCAGACAGTCAGCGCCAGTTTATCGGGAAACTTGGTCAGAGGCGAAGATTTCCTCCAAGTTTACAGCTTCGATGTAGCCAGAGAAGGTGTTCCCGATTGCGATCGCATCTTAGAAAACCTCCTGCAAAAATATCGTTGGGCAGAACAACAAGCTAAAATTAGCAGCGGTTCCTACCCAGTGCTATTTACCCCCAGAGCAGCAGCTGGCACCTTGGGCAGATTATTCGATACAGTACTATCCGGGCAAGCAGTCGTCCAGAAAGCATCGCCCCTAGCGGACAAAGTGGGCCAAAACCTATTCGACGAACGCCTGACTTTGTTGGAAGACCCCAGCATCGGGCCATCCGCTTGTGCCTTCGACGATGAAGGAACGCCCACGAGTCAGAAAGTTTTGATTGACCGAGGCACCGTAATGGGATTTTATTGGGATAGGAGATGGGCATCCCGTGCAGGTCGCGAATCAACCGGCAACGGATTTCGCGGTGGGCTATCTCGACCTGGCCCAGATATGGTCAACCTGTGCTTTTCTCCCGGTAGCACAGCAGTGGAAGACTTGATTGCGGGAATCGACGAAGGATTGATTGTCGATCAAGTTTTAGGTGCGGGACAATCCAACCAGTTAGCCGGGGAATTTTCCGTCAACCTGGATTTAGGCTACAAAGTAGAAAAAGGCCAAATCGTGGGCAGGGTGAAAAATACGATGGTGGCTGGTAATATTTTTGAAGCGTTTCAGAATTTGGTAGATTTGAGCGATCGTCCCGAATGGGTAGGCGGCGGTGCTTATCTGCCCAGCATTTTGTTTGAGAAGTTAGGTGTAGCGGCGCGGCAAACTTAAATAGAAAAAAGGCAAAAGTGATATGGAAAAGGAAAAAATGACACCGGAAACAGCCAAAAGGAAAAAGCATTTTCTCTTTCTTTTGCCTTTTGCATTTTGCCTATTAACTTTTCTCACCGGTTGCGTGCAGTACGATTTGGGGTTGACATTTAAAAATACCAACAGCGGCGAACTGGTGCAGCATATCAACCTGAAAGAAAAGTTTGCTGAGTTTAGCAAAGCAACTGTTGACCAATGGTTGAACAGCATCGAGAGTCGCGCTACCCAGCTACGGGGGAAAACTGAACGGATTTCTGACAACGAATTGGTTGTGACTATTCCTTTCAACAATGGCGAGGAATTGGCGGAAAAGTTCAATCAATTTTTCAACCCGATCGACGAGAAAAAAGCTGAAGCTGTCAACAGCAATTATCCCGACTTACCAAAAATTAATTCCCATCTGACATTAAATCAAGGCAATTACTTATTGGTGGTGCGGAATAAGTTGAGTTACGATTTGGATTTGCGATCGCTTGCGGTTATTTCTCCTCAAGGTAATGTTGTTATCAATGCCGATTCCCTGTTTCAGTTAGATTTTCGCCTCAACACGCCTTGGGGTGTTAGTACTGCTGCGAATGGGGAGAATGCGATCGAACCTGCAAATTTGGCCAACGGACATCCACTCGTTTGGACGCTTAAACCAGGTGAAATCAACCATCTCGAAGCGGTGTTCTGGTTACCCAGTCCCTTGGGAATTGGCGCAGTTGCGATCGCTTTGTTTGTTGGCGCTGGCATATTAATAAAGTATGGAGTGGCAAAACCAAAAGTCAAAGCGGCTAGGGGTTAGGTAAAGTTCCTTAACATTTTGAGCCATGTCTGCTTCAAGCGTGGTGCGTATTTTGCCAAAGTGGATGCCAATGGAACCAGTCAAACCTGTCCAAGGTGTCAAACGCATACAGGCAAGAAACTCCTATCTGAGCGTGTCCACAAATGTCCTGAATGTGGCTATGAAACGAATCGAGATGTAGCAGCAGCGCAAGTCGTATTGCAACGTGGCTATACAGCGGTGGGGCACATCGCGGTGAATTTTGGGGAGAGCAAGTAGCATAAGCTATCTCGATGAACCAAGAATCCCCTCGCCTTCAGGCAGGGGAGTTGTCAAAAAACATTTCCGCCCAGAAACCAGAACCAAGCTTACCGACATTGGGATCGTACCAGTAAAGAGTTTCCCGCTTCTCATCCGGAAAACCTTTCCAGTGCGGTATCCCAGGTTCAAAAGCGTGAGTGAGATCGACAAATTGTTTGCTTTTGATTGTCTGGTAAGCTTCTGCAAGAGTAGGTTGTTTGAGTTGTTTGGGACTTACCGCCAAAACTATGCCAGCGCCCAAACCTGCCATCACCAGTCCACCGGCAACTAATGCGATCGTTCTCATCTACTTCTCCCCCAACCTTAAGAGCGATTGCAAAAAATCATAAGGCACTGGCTAGCTCGATCGAATCAATAAGCTCAGCAGCAAAGCGTAATAATTGTTACAAAAATCTGCGAATTTACCGCAATTATAAAAGATGACGCCAGATATGGTAGTCTCTAACGGTAGCTTGGAGAGAAAAGGAGCAATCACTAGATACGAGACACCCCAATTAATTCGGCTGTAGATCTCAAGTGCGATCGGATAAAGCCAATACCACAAATAGCAAGTGGAAGACTTAAAATACAGAATTATTTTCCAGAAACAAATAGAACTTAGCTGAGGAGTCAAGAAATTGAAAAAAGTTGAAGCAATTATTCGGCCCTTCAAACTCGATGAAGTTAAAATTGCCTTAGTCAATGCCGGCATAGTAGGGATGACGGTTTCCGAAGTCCGAGGTTTTGGACGCCAAAAAGGTCAAACCGAACGCTATCGCGGTTCCGAATATACAGTCGAGTTCCTGCAAAAACTCAAGGTTGAGGTTGTGGTTGAAGACGATCAAGTCGATCGCGTGGTTGATAAAATTATCGCCGCAGCTAGGACGGGAGAAATCGGTGATGGTAAGATTTTCGTCACCCCCGTCGATCAAGTAGTACGGATCAGAACCGGGGAAAAGAATACCGAAGCGATTTAAGCAGAGCGGGGGAGCGGGGGAGGTAAAAGTCAAAAGTCAAAAGTCAAAAGTCAAAATTCCTCTTCCCTCTCCCTATTACCTATCCCCTAACCCCCAGTCCCTTCAATAGTGCTTGGAAAGCTTTGCCCCGATGACTGATCGATCGCTTTAACTCCGGTGTCATCTCCGCAAAGGTTTGCTGTGCTTCGGGAACGTAAAAAATGGGGTCGTAGCCGAAACCGCCCTTACCGCGAGGCTGATGGAGAATTTCCCCTCGGCAAATTCCTTCTGTTTGCAGGAAAATAGAACCATCAGAGCTAGCGATCGCTACAGCACAGACAAATTGAGCTTGTCGGTTCGTTTCGCTACCCAATTCCCGCAGCAGCCGTTCGATACGTTCCGCGTCGGTTTTGCCGTAACGAGCAGAATATATACCCGGTGCGCCATTCAAAGCATCGACAGACAAACCGGAATCATCTGCGATCGCCCATTCACCAGTTGCCTTTGCTACCTCAGATGCTTTCAGACAAGCATTTGCCATAAAAGTATCGCCGATTTCTTCAATTTCCAACTCGTCTGGCTTCAGGCGCAATTCTAAGTTTAAATCTTGCAAATAAGCTTGCATTTCCTTCAACTTGCCTGGGTTTCCTGTAGCGACTACTAATAATTTCATCTTTCTTCCTTGTGCCGATATTTTATTTTATTGCGGTAAAAATTCATCATTCGTGACTTGTGTTACCTCATAAGGACATTGTGTGGGGAATATCTCCAATGGCAAATTAGTTTCAGCTTTTGCTTGTTTAACTGCTTGAGCGTAACACTCAGTTAAAATAGCTTCAAGATAAGGCTGAAGACTGGGAGATTCGCTCACAGCTTCCCTCACCCGTCTGCGGTGTTCGATAATGCTACCTTCCCAGCTACCACTCCTACGTTCTGGCTGAAATTGCCACTTAAGCAAATGAACTAAAACGACAATAAGATTACTCTTGAGGCTTTTGCGTTCGCTCCTCCCCATGTCCTCAATTTCCTCTATTAAGTTTTCCCAGTCCACGTTTGCATAATCCTGGCTTCGCAATTTTTCCAGAGTTTTTTCAATCCATTGCAGATAGTCAGTTTCGTACAGAGAAAGCTTTCGATCGTCTAACGCTTTCATAAATTCATACCCAATTTTATCACTATCGTATCAAAACGAGCTAGCCCAATCTTTCGCCCAATTTAATCTTTCATACACCGCTTCTAAATCACGCGCTTCGCAATACAACCTTAAAACTGGTTCCGTACCGCTGAAACGAATCATCAACCAACTATCATCAGCCAAACGAAATTTATAGCCATCAATTTTATTGCAATCGACGACATCCTGACCGACAATTTTTGTCAGCGGTTGGTTTTGCAATTGTTCTAACAGACGCGATCGCACATCCATACTAGCCAAGGGTAAATCGATGCGATCGTATGCCGAGAAAAAATTTGTTTGCGACTGCAAACCACGATAAATATCGCTCAAATCCATCCCAGATTGAACAACAGCTTCCAACAAATATAAAGCCGATAACAAAGCGTCTCTTTCTGGAATGTGTGTGCCGTAACCAATACCACCAGACTCTTCGCCACCGATCGAAACATGACTTTCCAACATTCGATCGGCAATATATTTGTAACCGACTGGTGTTTCAAATACAGGTAAATTATACAGCGATGCCACACGGGGAATTAAATCGGAAGCGCTGACAGTTTTGACAACTTCGCCAGTCAAACCGCGTCGCGTTGCTAGATGTTCGATCAAGATGGGAATCAATATTTGCGAACTGAGGAAATTACCTTCTCCATCCACAGCCGCGATGCGATCGCTATCTCCATCAAACACAAATCCGATCGACAAATTTGTGCTATCCTTACGACCGTGAGTTCGCATAACTCGAAACAATTGGGAAAGGTAACGCGGCAGAGGTTCTGGCGCACCGCCATCAAAGAGAGGATTGCGATCGCCGTTAATTTCGCGGATCGGCATTCCCAACAATTGCGTCAGTCCACCCGCCGCAGCACCGTGCATTACGTCAGCAAACACAGTAATTTTATTTTGGGCGATCGCATTTTTAATTCGATCGATATCCACCTTAGCTCTCAACCCTTCACAGTAACTCGGCCAAGGATTAAATATTTCTAAACTTCCCGGACTTTCCTGCCTTGATAATTCACCATCTAATAAACCTTCAATCTGTCGCGTTACTTCCGGAGGCACCGACCCACCAAAAGCACCCTTGACTTTTAACCCCAAATATGGAGCGGGATTGTGGCTGGCAGTAATCACTATAGCACCCAAAGCGTTAAGCTTTTTAGCAGCCCAGCTAAATGCGGGAGTAGGAGCGTAGCTTTCCGATAGCAGCACATCAAAACCAGCCGCTTGTATAGCGTCTGCCGCTTTGCGGGCAAAAGTTTCCGCTAAAAAGCGGCGATCGTAACCGACAATAATTTTACGATTTCCCGTCGTCTCGCCATAGACATTTGCCAACACTTGAGCGGCAATAGGTGCTACCATAGCCACGCGATCGAAAGTAAAATCTGCGGCAATAATGCCCCGCCAGCCATCAGTACCGAACTTGATAGGATTAACTGCAATTGGCAATGAAGTTGGGAGAACCATAAAAGTTGCCTCGTTAGTGACTGATAAAGGAACTGTTCGAGTGTAACTGAGTAAGGAACTATTATAGATAGGTTAAGCTATGGCTATTTTGTGCAGCTTCAGTAAAAAATAGTATTTTTAGTTCTTAGCGTTAATTTAGGATAGTTTGGGAGCCAAAGAAATTTTCATATGCCTCAAGAACGTCTGTTAACAGGGATATCTGGTCTAGATGAGCTGCTTGATGGCGGTTTCATTCCCGGTCGCGCTTATTTAGTACGGGGTGGCCCTGGTGCTGGCAAGACTACCTTGGGATTGCACTTTCTGGCCACAGGTGTTGCCAATGGAGAAAAGACGCTTTATATCACTTTAGGGGAACCGGCAGAGCAAATCCGCACCAACGCTAAAGCTCTCGGTTTTGATGAAAAAAATATTGAATTTTTAGACCTCAGCCCTACATCGGAATTTTTTACCGAGATTCAAACTTACGACATTTTCTCACCAGCTGAGGTGGAAAGAGAACCAACCACCCAAAAAATTATTGATGAGGTAACGACGCTCAAACCGCAGCGAGTATTTCTGGACGCCATGACCCAGTTTCGTTACCTATCGGCAGATGCTTTCCAGTTCCGCAAACAGGTGCTTTCTTTCGTGCGCTTTCTGGTAGAACAGAAAACCACCGTACTCTTCACATCGGAAGGAAGTGAAGCTGCTCCTGATGACGATCTCCAATTTATGAGTGATGGTATCCTTAACCTCAGTTACTCAGACCAAAAACGAACCATCTGCATCACCAAGTTTCGCGGCTCTGGTTTCCGGTCTGGGTATCACTCAATCAGATTGACAAGTGCGGGAATCGAGGTTTTCCCGCGTTTGCAGCCGGACGCATACAAACAGGTGTTTGTACCCGAACCGGTCTCGTCCGGCATCCCGGAACTAGACCAGCTGCTTCACGGGGGGATTGAGCGGGGTACGATTACGATTATGAGCGGCCCTAGCGGTGTGGGCAAAACGACGATCGGCCTCCAGTTTATGAAAGAAGCAGCCGGGAGAGGAGAGCGATCGGTAGTTTTTTCCTTTGAAGAAGATGTAGAACTGCTCGTGCGTCGCTGTCATAACATCAATATTCCTGCCCAAACGATGATCGAGCGCGGTACCCTGTCGTTGCTGAAAGTGGAACCGCTGAAATTTACACCCGATGAATTCGCCTACTTGGTGCGTCAGCAAGTCGAGCAGCAACAAACAAGCATCGTGATGATTGACAGTGTATCTGGTTATCGCCTTGCCGTGCGGGGTGAAGATTTAGTGAGTCATTTGCACACGGTATGCAAATATCTGGCAAATATGGGCGTGACCGTGATTTTAGTCAATCAGACAAAAGCTTTTGCCGGCGAATACCAAGGGACTGAATACGGCATCAGTTACCTGGCGGACAATGTAATTTTTCTACGCTATTTCGAGCGCTATGTCAACTCAAAACTAGAACTTCGTAAAGTGATTGGGGTGCTGAAAAAAAGATTGAGTGACTTTGAAAAAAGCTTGCGAGAGATTCAAATCACTCGCTACGGCATCAAAATCAGCGAAGCAACGCCGGAAATCAGGGGTATCTTGAGCGACCTCCCACAAGGAGGCAAGGCACCGGAGAGGGATAAACTATGAACGATAAGCCATTGATTCTGGCAGTAGACCGCAATCGGCGCAACTTGGAACTGCTGGCACAATTCTTGGATAAAGAAGGTTACCAAACTATTTGTGCTGCCAGCATAGAAGAGTTCGAGCAAGCGTTGAGCGGGGAAACTGAAATTGGGTTGGTTTTGGTAGATCTCTCTGGTTTCGATCGTCAAATTTGGGAGTGGTGCGAGCGAGTGCGAGAGAAACAAATTCCTTTTTTTGTGATTTCACCGAAACAAAGTGCCGCCATTCAACAAGAAAGCCTTGCTCACGGCGCACGCAATATGCTAGTAAAACCACTTGTGATTAGAGAGTTACTGGGCATTGTTCGAGGCTTGATGGGTACACCAACATGAGCCGTATCTTACTGGTTTTAGACCACAAAAATAACCGTCGCCTACTCTGGGATTGGTTGAGCAAGTATTACGAAGTTATTCTGCCAGATGAAAACAATCCCGAATGGCTATTCTTGAGCTCTGAGTCTGATGTTTGTGCGATCGCTAATTCAGCAGCAATCTCAAACATCCATTTTGACTTGTGTATTTTAGACGGTCTGGCTCTAGACCGGGTATGGCAATGGGTGCAAGCAACAAGAGAAGCACATCAGCCAGTTTTTCTACCCTTTCTCCTGCTCACTTCCCGCCAGGAGGTAAGGGTAGCTACCCGACACTTGTGGCAGAGGGTTGATGAGTTAATTATCAGTCCGATTGAGAAGGTGGAATTGCAGGCGCGAGTAGAAATTTTATTGCGAGCGCGAAACCTATCTTTGCACCTTCAAACTGCCAATAACGAGTTGCAAAAAAATAGCGAACTCAAAAGTCATTTGGTATCAATGGTTTCTCATGAGATTCGCAATCCTCTCTCCCTAATTTTAGGTTTTAGCAAAATACTTGAAGGCCACATATTTGAATTATCTACTGCGAAAATAGAAGAATATTTAAAGCAAATTATTCTAGCTGTAGAAAGAATGAACGAATTAGCAGAAGATTTATTGGTAGTAGGTCGGTTAGACCTCGGAAAACTAGAGTTCAATCCTGGGCCAATATATGTAGAAAATTTTTGCCGAGTTTTAGTGGAAGAGTTTGCATTTATCGACCATAATAAGCATAATATTATTTTTCAGTCTCTCTACACAACTGGCTCCGAACAAACTCCGAGTTTGGCGTTTAACAATTTAACAAAAGCTTGGATGGATGAAGAACTTCTACGGCATATTTTGTGCAATTTATTATCAAATGCGATTAAATATTCACCGCCAGGAAGTACTGTACATTTTGACTTTATCTGTTATGAAAATAGAGTAGTTTTCCAAATAAAGGATGAGGGTATTGGCATTCCCAAAGAAGAACAACACCGACTATTTGAGGCATTTCATCGAGCTTCTAATGTAGGCAAGATAGCCGGTAATGGTTTGGGGTTATGTATCGTCAAACAATGCGTAGACTTACACGACGGAAAGATAGAAGTTACCAGTGAAGTTGCAAAGGGTACAAAATTTACGGTGACACTGCCATTATTACAGTAGGGCGTCAGGGAAAGTCAAAAGTCAAAAGTCAAAAAGAAAAAGTCAAAAAGAAAAAGTCACAAGTCAAAAAGAAAAAGTCAAAAGTCAAAAAGAAAAAGTCAAAAGTCAAAAAGAAAAAGTCAAAAATAAAAAAGAAAAAGGAAAATATTAATTCTTTCGCTCCCCCACTCCCCCACTCCCCCACTCCCCTAGCCCTAGCTATCATAAAAAAAACCCCCATAGGGGGTTTGCTGAAAGTTATCGAGGAAACTTTAATAAGCATCCTGCAATTCGTAAAAATCAGGCGAAATATAATCTTTCCGCAGAGGCCAGCCGACCCAATCTTCCGGCATTAAAATTCGTTTCAGGTTGGGGTGTCCTTCATAGATAATGCCGTACATATCGTAGCTTTCCCGCTCTTGCCAGTCGGCGGTTTTCCAAATCCAGTAGACAGAAGGAACTCTGGGGTTATCGCGTGGCAGAAATACCTTAACGCGCACTTCCTCTGGGCGATCGGCATTATCGCTCACTTTGATCAAATGGTAAAAGCTAACTAATTCCTGTCCCGGCCCCAAATCGTAACCACCTTGACACTGGAGGTAGTTAAATCCGTAGGCATAAAGAGCTGTACAGATGGGGATAAGGAAATCTGGCTCAACTTTGATGATTTCTACACCTTCATGGTCAGCTTCCAAAGCTTGATGGTCAAAACCGTTTTCTGCCAACCACTGAGAAGCTTTACCAGCTTGGACTATTTGAGATTCTTCAGCCACGTTGAACCTCCTGCTTTTGAGATGCGATCAGAGCGGGGGGTACGGGGGTGCCGATCGCTTCGATCAATTCTTTGGGCGGTTCTTGACGAGTTGGTGACTGTAGATATTTTCCAGTCAAAATTTCGGGTACAGCTTTCATTTTGTGGGTGGTGCTGTAATAGCGATGAGTTTGCCGAGATTTTGCCCGATCTTGAATCGAATCGTTACCGATTTTCTTCCTCAACTTGACGATCGCATCCATAATTGCTTCTGGGCGAGGCGGACAACCGGGTAAATAGACATCTACCGGAATCAGTTTATCCACACCGCGAACTGCGGTTGGGGAATCAACACTAAACATCCCGCCGGTGATTGTGCAGGCTCCCATCGCAATCACATACTTAGGCTCTGGCATTTGTTCGTAGAGACGAACTAGAGCCGGTGCCATTTTCATTGTGATCGTGCCTGCGGTGATGATTAAATCTGCTTGTCTGGGACTGGAACGAGGAACCAAACCGAAGCGATCGAAGTCAAACCGGGAGCCGATCATTGCCGCTACTTCAATAAAGCAGCAAGCAGTCCCGAACAGCAGAGGCCATAAGCTAGAAAGACGCGCCCAGTCGTAGAGGTCATCAACTGTGGTGAGGATGACATTTTCCGATAAGTCTTGGGAGACAGAAGGGCGCTCAATGGGATTGAGGATGATATTTTTGTAATCATCCATTGCTTGGGTATTGGTTATCGAGTTTATGACCATTCCAGGGCTCCTTTGCGCCATGCGTAAACGAGAGCAACGACAAGAATCGCGATAAAGATGAGTGCTTCAATAAAGGCCAGGAGTCCCAGCCGATGGAAGGCGACAGCCCAGGGATAGAGGAAAACCGTCTCAACGTCAAAAACGACGAAGACCAGGGCAAACATATAGTAGCGAATGTTGAACTGAATCCAAGCTCCCCCAATGGGTTCCATACCCGATTCATAGGTAGTGCGCCGCTCTGGGCCGCGACGAGAAGGGCGAAGTAGCTTAGATGCTGTAAGAGCGAGGGCAGGAACTAGGCTGCAAACAATCAGGAAGCCTAGCAAATACTCATAGCCACTGAGGACAAACACAATTAATAGCTACCGCTTTGGCGAAAGGACATTTGTTACTTACTCTTTACATTTTGCCATTGTGCCGCTCTGTATGGTAGTTCTCTTGCTAAGGCTGGGGATGGGAAAACTATGACTGAGGAGAAATCGATCGCAGTATGTCATAATTTGTAACAGAGTTTTTAAGCTTTAACCGCAAACTCGATACCAAGCCGGAGCTATGAGCAATCAAGCTGTTGATGTCAAAGCGCTAGATCGCTATGAATGTAGCGCTTGTGGCTATGTTTACGAACCTGCAAAGGGTGACGATAAAAAAGAAATTCCCCCAGGAACTAGCTTTGAAGAGTTACCCGTTGATTGGCGCTGTCCCGTTTGTGGTGTGCGGAAGTCAGTCTTTCGCAATATTGGCCCCATAGGAGCCCCGTCGGGATTCAAGGAGAATCTCGGCTATGGTTTGGGGGTGAATAAGTTGACGCCAATGCAGAAGAATATACTGATTTTTGGCGGTTTGGCACTAGGGTTTTTATTCTTCCTCAGTCTTTACGGTTTGCAATGAGAGGTTTTACAGAAATTTCCAAAACAATGCGATCGCTCTTTAAATCTTGGCAACGAGTAGCAGCTTTATTGGCTGTTGTTTTCCTTTGTCTGGCTTGCAGTAAAGTTGCCACGCTCAGTCAAAACCCCTGGCACGTCGTTTCTACATCCACAGATGCTAACTTGATGGATATCGCTTTTACCGACAACCCGATGCACGGCTGGTTAGTCGGTAGCCGAGCTACTATGTTGGAAACAACAGACGGCGGCGAAACTTGGCAAGCGAGAGAACTGGATTTGGGTGACAAAAAATACCGCCTCAACTCGGTGAGTTTCAGTGGTGAGGAAGGGTGGATTGTGGGCGAACCTGCCCTGTTGCTGCATACCGACGATGAAGGAAAAACTTGGTCTCGCATCCCTCTGTCAGAAAAGCTTCCGGGCAATCCCAATAGTATAGTGGCACTAGGCCCTCAGTCGGCAGAGATGACGACTGATGTGGGAGCCATTTATAAAACGACGGATGGTGGCCAAAACTGGAAAGCGCTTGTGCAGCAAGCTTTTGGGGTACTTCGCAATATTTCTCGCTCTCCGGATGGGAAATATGTGGCAGTTTCCTCTAACGGCAGTTTCTACTCTACGTGGGAACCAGGACAGGATGCCTGGGTGCCATACAATCGCAACAGCTCCCGCCGCGTCCAAAATATGGGCTTTACTAAGGATGGTGGGCTGTGGATGCTAGCTCGTGGCGGTCAGGTTCAATTTACCGACCCTCAAGACCCCAAAAACTGGCTGGAAGCGGAATATCCAGAGATGTCTACTAGCTGGGGATTGCTGGATTTAGCTTATCGCACGCCGGAAGAAATTTGGGTGGCTGGTGGCAGCGGTAATTTGCTGTGCAGCTTTGATGGCGGCAAAACTTGGCAAAAAGACCGCGATGTTGAAGATGTGCCTTCTAATTTGTACAAGGTTGTCTTTTTATCGCCGGAAAAGGGCTTTATTATCGGTCAAAGAGGCACTTTGCTCAAATACCAAGGTGCAGTTGACGCTGCTTGAAACTTGCACGGAGCGATGCGATCGCCGATCGCAAAGAAAAGTTTCCCATTTACCTGGGTAGCTTGCTTGTGAGAGTTTGTAATGTTTCGTATCATATTCATTAAGCTTTGATCTTGTTGTCGGAGGAGAACAATGGCAGGCACTACAGGAGAGCGTCCGTTTTCGGACATTGTTACAAGCATCAGATATTGGGTGATTCACAGCATCACCATTCCCATGTTGTTTATTGCTGGCTGGCTGTTTGTGCAAACAGGTCTGGCCTATGATGCTTTTGGTACGCCTCGGCCTGATGAGTATTACACTCAAACTAGGCAAGAGGTGCCTATCCTGAGCGATCGCTATAACGCAGTAGACCAAATCGAGCAGTTTGTCGAAAAGTAGTTTCAATCCTTGGTTTTGAATTATGACTAGCCGTACCCCTGGTAATGAGCCCGTTACGTACCCGATTTTTACTGTGAGATGGCTCGCAGTTCATACGCTAGCTGTTCCTACCGTCTTCTTTTTAGGGGCGATCGCTGCAATGCAGTTTATTCACCGATAGGAGTAACAAATGCCAACTAGATCTCCGAATCCCAATAACCAGCCTGTTGAACTAAACCGGACTTCTCTTTTTTTGGGCTTACTCCTGATTTTTGTGCTCGGTATTCTATTCTCCAGTTATTTCTTTAACTAACTGAAGAGAATCGCATATCAATGTGAGAAAATTTAACGGCTATTCTGTTGCTTGAGGAGGTTTAAGCTATGTCTGGAAGTGGAAGAATTCCTTTGTGGATCGTGGCGACGATCGCCGGAATTGGTGTACTGACAGTTGTGGGACTTTTCTTTTACGGGGCTTATGCAGGTATAGGGTCTTCGATCTAAAGATTCCTCTAACTTGATATAAGCTAGCCTCTTTAAGTAGGCTAAATGTTCTCAAATTCGTTTATGATAAAAACCGCCTATCTAAATTAGAAAGGCGGTCTTTTAATTTTCGTCGATAGTCAGGCGCAAGTTTTGATTTGCATTTGTAGGATATGTGCGACCGGAAAAATTAAGTATTGGGGATCGGGGATTAAATTTTTACCGGAAATATAGATAAAAAAGCGATTTTTTGCCAGTTTCGATCAAATATCTAAATCATTTGTCGGGAAGGTGGGTAAATTGGGAGGAATGACTGTACGATCAACAGTCGCTTTGTGGCTTTGGCGTTCCGTATGAACTTCAACGCAGATCGCTTCGATCCGAACTTGCAAAACTCCCAAGGGAACTGTGATTTGAGCGATCGTTTCCAAGTTTCCCCACGGATCGGGATAAAAATCGCCTACCCAGCGCGGACTTTCCACGATCGATCGCGTCTGGAGGTCGGAAACCCAAAGTTTAACACCGAGTCGCGGTTGTCGCATCGGCATTTTGATGCGGAAACGAACAGGTTGTCCGGCGATCAATTCGCCTTCCGGTACTGTTAATTCCGGCATTGGGATGGGTTCGTCTTGGGAAGTGGCAGAGGTATCCCATAATACTTCTTCTGGAGTGGCGATCGCATCCGACTTCTTAAGGGCAGGGCTTTTTTGACGAGGAGGTTCTGGTATTTCATCGTCTACAACAATCTCGTAGGCTGTCAAATCCACCTCTGTGGGAGTGGATTTGTCAGTTAAAATTTTCGGTACTTCTGCTGGAGTCGTGTTTGGATCGAAAATGTCGTCGAGATTTAACTCAGCGGACAAGTCAGCGTCAGTAGCGATCGCATTTAACCGCGACCAAAAACGCTGTTGCAGATTGAGGGATTGGAAAGCTGTATCTTCAACAGAAGGCGAAATTTCTGTTTCAGCAACTGTTTGAGTATCTGTTTGAGTAACTTCAGTTTGCGCTTCCGTATCGCTGCTGAGTGCTTCTGCGATCGCTTCTGGACTGGAATCCTGTGCGATCGGGGATGGAGAGACTTCCTCGGTCGATTGTATTTCCGTTTCCGTGGATAACTCTTCCGATGTTGCGGCGATCGGATCTGCGGGTGCAGACTCAGCCTGAATTTCAGGATTTGTGGAAGCTGCAAATGCTGAAACTTGATGAAATTTAGGCAGTTTAATTCGTTTAGATGCTGCTTTTGGGGAATTCGATTTATGTAGCAGAGGCGGTAAAGGCCCAGCCGTAGATGGTTGTAAGGGTCGGAAAACGACAGATTTAGGAGTTTCTTCCTCGTCGAGGTCAGATGAATCTGAATCTGGTGTGGGTGTTTTTGCTGGTGTTTTTGCTGGTGTTTTTGCTGCTTGTACTGGCGGATCGACGACTTCTGCTTCGCTGAAGTTATCGGCGATCGCACTCAGCAAATCATCTAAATCGCTGGTGACAGTAAAAGATTTGCTTACCAGAACTAGCGGATCGTCTTCTGGCGTTTCTGTAGCGTTGTAGAGAGTGATTTCTCCTAAAATCAGACGAGTTTTGCTGTGAGGCGGAATTTGAATGTCGCAGGAAAAAGTGAAGGGTATTGCTTGTCCCGACAATTGCTGCTGGCGATCCCCCAAAATCTTGGCATTTTGCGGATCGCGCAAGCTAATTCGCAATTTACCGTTAAAAATGGGTTGTCTACCGGAAGCTCGATCGCGATCGGTTTCTGGAAGGGAAATTTCCCCTGATAGTGCAAAAGATTGGCCTTGACGAGCAACGTAGATTTCTTTACTTAGCGTTAGCCGCAGCGGATAAGAGTCAGTATTCTCAGCTTTTGGCGTAAAAACTGGTGCCCAAGGGTTAGATGGTTCGGATTCTGTATTTTTTGGTGGAGTATCTGCTTGTTTTTGGGCTGCTGTTGGTTGTACTGGTATAGCATTCTGTGACAGATCTTGGGATGCTACCGACAAGTTCTCGCCAGAATAGTTTGTCGCTTCGGGATTCGGGTCTGGGGATTCCGTCATCGCACCTAAATCTGCCAGGGAAACACCTGCGCTATCCTCAAGCTTCTGTTGGGAAGCCGTATTTGGAGGTTTTGGCAAGACTTGCAGACGGAGGGTATGTTTCCAAGAATTGCCCATCAAATCCGTAATTAAATCCGGACGACAGCGCATTTCCCAGATACCCGGTTTGAGATCGGTAAAGGGAATCACCACCATCAATCCTTCCAGACTGGTGCGGCGCGATCGCTTCTGCATCCGACGCTTTGGCGGGTCTTCGTCAGCGGAGTCGTGAGTAATCCGCACGTCCACTTCCGTATCTGCACGGCTAGAACGGGCAACGATGCGATATCGTCCTTCCTGGAGTTGGACATCTGGCGATTCTAGGGGTTGCCAGGAGCGATCGCCTTCTTTCTGGATCAGAAATTCCCAATATTCCATCTTGATATGAAGATAGCGCCGTTCGCACTTAATTCTAGACTAGGGACAAGGATTGAGCAATTGGTGGAGCCAAGTGACTGGGGATGTCAGATCGAATCTGTCGATCGTTCTTTCTTACCGCCAGCCTGAAAGTAGCTATTAAAACCTACATACAAACATACAAAGAAAACATAAGTAATCAGAGGGACTTTTTGTACGAGCGATGATGTTAAGGTAATTCGGGATAATTTTTGATTGCGGACAAAATCCAGCAGACAGCGATTAAGATCCAAATCAGATCTTTAAAGAGAACTAATGCCACTAAACAGGCGGTAAATTTTTTAGCTTTGATATCGATTCCGAAGGCAATCCTACCCGCTTGCTACAAATAGGCAATGCTTACGACCCGCGAGTGCGACCTTGGTATAAAAAAGCAGTCCAAAAAGGTAAAGAAACCTGGAGCGAAATTTACATTGATTTCAAAGAACCTCGTTTGAAAGTTACTCTTGCCGAACCTATTTATGGAAAAACAGGTGAATTACGGGGAGTTGTCGGTGTTGATTTTATACTTTCCCATATGCAAGAGTACAAGGCGAAATGAAAACCTATTGGCTCAAAGGCTGAGCGAGTTCACACTATCCCGCTCCCCCACTCCCCCACTCCCCCACTCCCTCTTGTTTTAACTCATCAGCACAAAAGCGCTCTAGGTGTGGCCATGAAGTAATAAGATAGAAAATAGCCTCGGTTACCGACTTTCACTATATATCTGGTATTTGACGCGGCCATAAATATTGCCGCGTCAAACGTCTCAGTATACAAGAGGCAAAGCTTTTGTAACAAGTTGTACAGAATTGGAACATGGAAAGTCTGTATCCAATTAGAGTTTTGCGTCTTATTCACTTGTCAAGATGAGTTTATGAGTTCTCCCATTCGCTTCCTCATGTGCCCGCCCGACCACTACGATGTGGATTATGTAATTAACCCGTGGATGGAAGGCAACGTTCACAAATCGTCACGCGATCGCGCCGTGGATCAGTGGCAGGGACTTTACCACATCCTCAAAGACCACGCGATCGTAGATTTGGTCACACCCCAAAAAGGTTGGCCGGACATGGTATTTACCGCTAACGCCGGTTTGGTCTTGGGTGAAAACGTAGTTCTCAGTCGTTTTTACCACAAAGAGCGACAAGGGGAAGAACCTCACTTCCAAGAGTGGTTCGAGTCCCAAGGCTACACGGTACATGAATTGCCCAAAGACCTACCTTTTGAAGGTGCTGGCGATGCTTTGCTCGATCGGGAAGGACGCTGGCTGTGGGCTGGATACGGTTTCCGCTCGGAACTCGACTCCCACCCCTATCTTGCCAAATGGCTGGATATCGAAGTGCTATCGTTGCGGCTGACAGATGAGCGATTCTACCATCTGGATACCTGCTTCTGTCCTCTCAGCGGTGGCTACTTACTCTACTATCCAGCCGCGTTTGATTCTTACTCGAATCGCTTAATTGAAATGCGGGTCGCACCAGAAAAGCGAATTGCCATTGAGGAAGCGGATGCGGTCAACTTCGCTTGCAATGCGGTCAACGTAGATAGCGTTGTCATCATGAACAAGGCGAGCGATAGCCTGAAACAGCGCTTGCATCATGTTGGATTTAGCGTGGTGGAAACGCCACTGACGGAATTTCTCAAAGCTGGTGGAGCTGCTAAGTGCTTGACTCTTAGGGTAACCGAGCCGGTGCAGACAGAAATACACGCAAATGTGTCGGTGGAAAGTCGCACGATTCGGATGGAAGGTCACTTGCTGGATGCCGGTCTGATCAGTCGCGCTTTAGACTTGGTTGTAGACACTGGCGGTAGTTTCCAAGTACTGAATTTCAATTTGGGAGAGCAACGCCAAAGTACTTCTTCGGCGGAAGTGAAGGTGTCGGCTCCTTCTCACGACATCATGGAAGAGATCATGACCCAGCTGATCGATCTGGGTGCTTTGCCTCGTCCGCAAGAAGTTTGCGATGTCAATACTGCATCTGTGACGCAAGCGGGTGTCGCTCCCGATGATTTTTACGTGACAACTATTTATCCGACGGAAGTGCGGGTGAATTGCCAGTGGGTGAGGGTACAAAATCAGCGTATGGATGGCGCGATCGCAGTTAACCACACTCCCGATGGCCCAGTGGCTCGCTGCAAGTTGCTGCGGGATCTGGAAGTGGGAGATTTGGTAATTGTGGGTGTGGAAGGTATCCGCACGATCCGCAAGACTGAATCCCGCGAACAGCGGAATACCCAGGAATTCAGCTTTATGGGTGCGGGTGTTTCTAGCGAACGCCGTGTGGAATTAGTTGTGGAACAAATTGCTTGGGAACTGCGCCAAATTCGCGATCGCGCTGGCAAGGTGGTAGTAACGGCTGGGCCTGTAGTAATTCATACTGGTGGCGGCGAACATCTGTCGCGTTTGATTCGGGATGGCTACGTGCAGGCTTTGTTGGGTGGAAATGCGATCGCTGTCCACGATATCGAGCAAGCAATGATGGGCACCTCGTTGGGTGTGGATATGAAACGCGGTGTCGCCGTGCGTGGCGGACACCGACATCATTTGAAGGTAATTAATACTGTTCGTCGTTGCGGTAGTATTGCCAATGCGGTGGAAATGGGAATTATCCGCAGTGGTGTGATGTACGAGTGCGTTCGCAGCAATGTGCCGTTCTGTTTGGCAGGTTCGATTCGGGATGATGGCCCCTTGCCGGATACGCAAATGGATTTGATTAAGGCGCAAGAAGAATATGCCCGCTTGTTGCAAGGTGCGGACATGATTTTGATGCTGTCTTCGATGTTGCACTCGATCGGTGTGGGCAATATGACGCCTGCTGGGGTGAAGATGGTGTGTGTGGATATCAACCCGGCGGTGGTAACGAAATTGAGCGATCGCGGTTCGATCGAATCAGTTGGTGTCGTTACCGATGTGGGATTATTCCTCAGTTTGCTGGTGCAACAGTTGGATAAGTTGACCAGTCCTTATAGCATCTCTCAGAAAGTCTAAGCAAGTGGGGGAGCGGGGGAGCGGGGGAGTGGGGGAGTCAAAATTCCTCTTTTTTCCTCTTCCCGACGCCCTAGCCCCTAGCCCCGACGCCCTAATCCCGACGCCCTAATCCCTAGCCCCTAGCCCCTAGCCCCGACGCCCTAATCCCGACGCCCTAATCCCGACGCCCTACTAAATTTTAATTTTGCAGGGCAGTTTAATGGTAAAAGTCGTGCCAATTCCCACTTCACTTTCGACAGAGATCGTGCCACCGTGTAATTCAACAGCTTTTTTGACAACTGTCAATCCCAAACCATTCCCTGCGATCGCACCCACATTACTGCACCGATGAAACGCTTCAAACAATTTTCCTAAATCTGTTTGTGGAATACCGATGCCTTCGTCTCGCACGCGGAAGATTACCACTTTTTTAGTTGTCAATATTCCTTGTTCATTTGTGATTCCTTCCCGATCGCTGACTCCCGATTCCTCACAAATGAGTTCTAAGTAGACCGTGCCTCCATTGGGAGAATATTTGATAGCGTTAGATAGTAAATTAGACAAAATATGCTGTAGTAGGCGTTGATCTATTATGGCAACGATAACACCATCAGAAACAAATTTCAGTCTGTGCTTACCCTCAGCACTTAATTGTATTCTTTCCACGAAATGATAGCAAAATTCTGATAAATTAAGTGGTGCTGGATTAAACTGTAATTGGTCAGTTTCTGCTCGACCGACCATGAGTATATCCTCGATCATTTGGTTCATATTTTGGATAGCTGAATGAATTAAACGCAGACATTTAGTTTTGCTTTCCTCATCCCAGTGCGTGCGGTTAAACTCCAGTAATTTGGTAGAAGCTACTAAGGCAGTTAATGGATTGCGTAACTCGTGAGCGGCTATTGCGACATATTTGCTTTGGCGAAGCACTTGTTGTTGCGCGATTTGCCGGAGTTCTTCTGAATTTTCCAAAGCTTGACGCATTTTTGTTTCCAATTCATGTCGGTGCAGAGCTATTTCTATAGTTGCGTGCATATCTTTCTGTTGGAAAGGTTTCAGAATATACCCAAACGGGTCTGTTAATTTAGCTCTGTTTAATGTTTCTTCATCAGCATAAGCTGTCAAGAATACTATCGGAATATGGCAGTTATTCCTAATCTTTTCAGCAGCAGTTATACCGTCCATATTTCCTTCTAACACAATGTCCATTAAAACTAGATCGGGTTGTGTTTCCTCTGCTTTTAGAATGGCTTCTTCGCCAGTGGTAGCAATTGCCGTTACTGTGTAACCGAGCTTTCTCAATCTTCCTGCTACATCTTCTGCTACAATAATTTCATCTTCTACTACCATAATTTTTTGATTAGCCATTTTCTTAAAACCTCCGGCGGTAATTTAATTTAGAAAAAGTAATTGTAAATTGTGTACCGTTATGGCGATCTACTTCCAGAATACCCTTAAGCTGACGGGTCAGTATACGGACTAATCGCAAACCCAGTGTTTCTGCGTTTTCTATATCGAAATCAGGTGGTAAACCAACGCCGTTATCGCCAATTTTTAAGTTAAATTGCTGAGAATTAGCTTGGCCAAATATAATACTAATTTGACCTTTATTCCCTTTGGGAAAAGCATATTTGAGTGAATTAGAAACGAGTTCATTTATAATTAAACCACAGGGTATGGCTGTTTCTATATTGAGAAAAATTTTGCTGACTTGAAGGTTGAGATGGATGCTATTACGGGTGCAACCGAAAGACTGAAACAAATTAGCAGCTAGATTTTCAATATATTCCGCGAAGTTAATGATATCTAAATGCTCGGATTGATATAATTGCTCGTGAATAAGTGCCATTGAATGGATGCGGTGCTGGCTTTCGCGAAATAGAGCGATCGTCTGGTCGTCATTGACAGATTGGGATTGCAGTTCTAGCAAACTGGAAATTACCTGCATATTGTTCTTGACGCGATGGTGAATTTCTTTGAGCAGAGTTTCTTTTTCCTGCAAAGAAGCTTTGATTTGGGCTTCTACTTGCTTGCGATCGCTGATATCTTCCACAACCAGAATAAAATACTTCGGCTCACCCGTATTACCGCGTAAAAGCGATACGGTCATATTTACCCAAACCGCTAAACCATCTTTACGAATGTAGCGTTTCTCCATCGAGTAATTGTGAATTTCACCTGTCGATATCTGGCGGTAGTATGCTAAGTTTGTTGTTAAGTCATCGGGGTGGGTTATCTGTGGGAAAGTCTTTTGTTGCAGCTCTGCTACTGTGTAATCTACGATATCGACAAACTTTTGATTGGCTAGAAAAAACTGACCGGATAGCAACACCTGTGCGATACCGACCGCCGCTCGATCGAAAATGCTCCGAAAGCGCTCCTCGCTCTCTCGTAAAGCCGCTTCTACCCGCAAACGCTCTGCAATTTCCTGGCGCAGTAGTACGTTGGCAATCTTTAATTCAGATGTGCGTTCCTCAACTCTAATTTCTAGCTCTTGTTTAGCTTGTTGCAGTACAGAAATAGCTTGTTTGCGTTCGGTGATATTTTGCGAAACAACCATGCCAGCGAAAATTTCTCCCTTTTCATTTCTAACTGGCAAAGCCGTCATCGAGTAGATTTGGTCAGCGTATGATAATTCAAAAGTGTTTTGCTCTCCAGCCAGCGCTGCCCGATATTTTGGCTCCAATATTTCCCGGTTTTTTGGCGAAACTACTTCCCATAAAGTCTTGCCTTCTAAATTTTCTTTAGACAAACCGGCAGCTAGCAATTCTTGACCGTCAGCAATGGTGTAGCGAAAATCGCGATCGAATAAAATTACGGCTCCGTTAGGGAAATTTTCCACTAAAGTGCGGTAAAGTTTTTCACTTCTTTTAAGCGCGTCTTCTGCCTGCTTGTTCTCCGTGATGTTGCGAACAATACTAATAACTTCTTGTTCTAAAAACGGTAACAGCCTAGTTTCATACCATTGTTCTCCATTTGCTACCAATAAAGAAAATTCTAAAATGACTAACTCGCCAGTTTGAAGAACTTGGTGAATGGCAGAGCAAATTCGAGCGCTGATATTTGCTGGCAGCACTTCTGATACTTTTTTGCCAAGGAATTGTGTCGGCGGAACATATAAATCTTGCTTTTGTCCCGCATGGTAATCGAGATAAGTTCCATCAGCGTCTACACGAAAGTACAAATCCGGTAAAACCTGAAAAATAGCTTCCATCTCGGAAGTTTTGCGTCGCAATTTCTCTTCTGCCAGTTTTTGTTCAGTAATATTGTGACTGACCGTAGCTAAGCCGATCGTTTCTTTTGTATGCGGATCTTCGATCGCAAATCCATGCACCCGCATCGGAATCAACTCGCCGGTTTGAAAATGCCCAAATCCCAATTCCCCTTCCCATCGACCTGCCTGCTGTATACTGGGCAACACTTCCTGCAACCAAAACTCTCGGTCTTGCGGATGAACAAAGTCCAGCAGGGATTTGCTGGAAACTGCATCTACCGCAGCGAGTCCGATCGGCTGACAACCGGCCTGATTTACGTAAAGCAATTGGCCATTTAGCGCTGCGATCGCAATAAAGTCGTAGCTCTTTTCTACCAAGGCGGCTAACTTTTCCCGTTCTTGGGCTGCTTGCTTGCGAGCGGTAATATCGATGCCAACAGCTATTATATATTCAACTTCTTTGCCCTTATTTAAAATCGGCGTATTCGACCAGGCAATCAGTCGGCGAGAACCATCTTTTGCCACCCAGTAATTCTCGCAATAATTCGGAGAACCATCAGCAGTAATTCTGCCACAGACAGCTTTAACTCGCTCTCTTTCTTCTGGTAGTAAGAACAGATTGTGAACTTGTTTACCTCGGACTTCCCGAAACGAGTAACCCGTAGTTCTCTCACAAGCGCGGTTAAAGCGGACAATGCGCTTGTGGCGATCGAGTACTACAATCAAAGCGGCAGAAGTCTTCAGCAAAGCCGACATGAATTTGCGCTCTTGTCTGAGCTCTGCTACAACCCGTTTTTGGCCATCGAGTTGCCTTTGCAAAGCTGCATTCGCTCTCCTTAGATCGAGTGTTTTTTCTGCTACTCGTCTTTCTAATTCTTCAGTCAGATGTCGCTGTTGAGCCTCTGCTTGGCGAGCAAGTTCTGTCTGCACCTGTAATTGCTCTTTTAGTTGTTGTAATTCAGATGTTTGCTCAACATCTGCTGCTGGCAATTTTTCCATAATTATTATTTTTTGTCGCTATAAATAGGTTGGGTTCATTACCGCGATCCTCAATTAAATAAATCATAGCTAACCGAGCGCAGTATTTGCGATCTCCATAGGGCTAGCCCACTCAAAACTATTGACATAAAAAGCAAAATATGTATTGGCTAGGAGTATTCGATCGGCGTGTCGTATATTTCGCAGCAACAATTAATTTTCCTGCCCGCACGCTTCGCTCTAGCGGGGCCGCTACAAGTATTCGCATTTAATTTATTTTACTAAAAACTTGTACGGGACTGGTGCTGTAATAAATTCTAACTAATTTCCCTTTTTTCTCTAAGCTTAGCAATATCAAACTTACCCTTCAGCCCGCAGGTGACCCAAAAAACGTAACCCCATAAAAAGGGCGGTAATTGTACCAGTAACATTTATTTCTCCCCTATAAACTTTTTTCATAACTTCAGAAATAGGAACCAATTCAACTTCAATATCTTCTGTAATATCCAGATTACGCTTACCAGAGTAAGTAACATCTTCAGTCAGAAACAGATGAATTTTATTCGTATCCTTAATCGGATTATCGTATAGCGTCGCCAGCTTAATCATTCGATCGGCAATATAACCCGTCTCTTCTTGGAGTTCGCGACGTGCGGCAGTTTCCGCGCTTTCTGTTTCCGGATCGAACCCCCCAGCGGGAAGTTCTAACATAATTTCATTAGTCGCGTGTCTGTATTGACGAACAAAAACAACTTCTCGGTTTGGGGTGACAGGAAATACTAAGGCTATATCCGGTCTAACGATGATAAAAAAATCATCAATAACTTTACCGTTAGGCAATTGTATTTCATCTTGCCTGATTGTTACCCATTCGTTGTTAAAAACAAATTGGGAATTAAGGGTTTTCCATTTTTCAATCATTGGTAATATGTCTTGTTGGTTGGAAATTGTCAGCAGTCATAATGACAAAAAATTAATCAATAGTTCATCAACGATAACTAATGACTGATAATTAATGACTAATACGTAACCATTCAGTAATACCATCAGCGATCGCATCTGCCATTTTCTGTTGTTCCTGCGGATTCATCACCGATTCAAATTCATCTGGATTGCTCATAAAACCCAGTTCTAACAATATTGAAGGTGCCGTTGTCGGACGAGTTAAGGCTAAATTATCCCAATACACACCGTAGTTAGGACGCCCCAACTTTTGCACTACATAATTTTGCATAAACATCGCCAAACTATGAGCTTGCGGATGATACCAAAAAGCAGCAAATCCCTTAGTATTTTCGGCATCGCCATTATCCGGTAAAGAATTGTGGTGAATCGAAATAGCGATCGCAGGTTGCAACTTATCGATAATCGCCACCCGGTCTTGCAGCGATAATTCGCGATCGTCCTCCCGCGTCATATACACCGTAGCACCCTGCGCCACCAGTCGGTCTTTTATCAGCTTTGAGATCGTGAGATTGACATTTTTTTCCAGATAACCGTCTGGCCCCGCTGCGCCAGATTCAGCACCGCCGTGTCCCGGATCGAGGACAATTTTAATCCCGGATAAACTCTTTTGAGATTCTTCTTTCGTCTCCCTCGTGGACGGGGGGGAAACAGGGGAGGTAGGCGAATGTCGCAAAGTTAGCACCAAGTTGCTACCTTCGTATCTCATCTGATAACCCCATTGCTGCTGGGATTTCAGATTAAAAGTATATTGCACTTGCGAAGGTGCTATTTGTTGCCAATCTAAGCGGGCCACAATTGGGTCATCATCAAAGCGAATAATATCGGTTTGAGCGGTAGTATTGTAGAGAGTGACGGTGAGAGTGCGATCGCCCTGCTGTACGCTAATCGGCACCGGCACTTGTAGGGGAAAGATAATTTCTGTCGCACCGACAACCTGACGGGTGCGAAGAGTGCGAATAATCGAAGTAGGCGGTGCAGCAGCTGGGATAATCCTAACTTCCTTATCTTCTATCCAACCACCATAATCCAGTCGCAACCATTTTCCTTCGCGACCGGTTACCGTTGCTTGCGTTCCTTTCGGCAAAGGCGTCAGACGAGAATAGTCAGTCCCTGCGCCAGTGCGAGTAATCGCAGAATCTACAATTACTTCTGCAATCTCTAACTGCGTTGGCGATAAAATTTCAATATTTCCCTGCGCCATCTGAGTGGTACTTTTGCCATTGATTGAAAGTTGAAATTGCGGACGCCCCAATTTTCCAGCCGCGTTAGCTTTAGCGCAACCTTGGTATTGACCGTTAAAAGAGCGAGAATTAGTTTGATATCTTCCGGTCAACGCCGCATAATTGGATGGCACCTCTGCCACTGGTGACTGAGGTAGGAGAGGAATGGTTTGATTTCCCAATTTTACAGAGACGGTGGCATTTGCAGGTGCGATCGCGCTCAAACAAATCAGTTCACCAGGCAATTTGGCAACATCCACCCCCGGCTTGAGGGAATCTTTCCCAAACGCCAGACCCACCGGACGACTCGGTTGACTTGACACTCGCGTTACCCTAATCTGGCGGACCTGACCTCCATAGCGTAATGTAAAAATATTATTTCCCAGTCGCAGCGGCAAACTGGGCGCAAAATGTCCCGCCGGACTTCTTTGAATTACTTTGCCATTCACCAGCACACTTCCACCTGCTGGTGCTGTTCCTAGAAAAAATATCCGGTCGGATGCAGTTTGGTAATTGGCCGGTGGAAAAGCCACATAAAGAGATTTTGCTGCCAAAGCTGGATACGATACCACAGTTGCTAATGCCACTAATCCTAATACGTTTCTCATTTTTTGTCAGTTGTCTGTTTTCAGCGGAGGAGTTTTTCTTTTGACTTTTGACTTTTGACTTTTGACTTTTGACTTTTGACTTTTGACTTTTGACTTTCTATCCCCCATATCAATCTCCAAAAATCTTTGTCGGGAGTCCGTCAATACTTTTTTGGTTTTTTTCTCGCCAATATTCAACAATGCCTTCTTTCCCCTTTTTTTGAGCCCAGTCTACAAGAGTTTTCCTTTCTGCTTTTAATTCGTAAATAGGTACGCCAAATCCGCAAGATGTTTGTACCGATTCAATATCCAGCAGGATAATTTGTCTTTCTCCCGGTGTCGGCTCAAATAGAGAGTAAAATTTATCCCATTCTCGATGTCTGGGGCTAATGACACGCCCGCGTCCGTAAAGACGCAAAATTAAAGGCTTATCGTCAAAGCTGCAAAACATAATTGTCATGCGGGCATTGTCCTCATTGCCAGAATCGGTATGGGAATTTAAATGTGCTGCCGTCTCGTTACCGCTGCCAGTTAAATCGAGATAAGCTGCTGTTTGATTATCTACACAGCGAAACGTATCCCTCCCCTTTGGGGATAGATTAATTCTGCCCGATTTTGGTGCAGTTGCCGTAAAGAATATTTTTTGTTGTTCAATAAATCTGCGTAACTCTTCATTCAACTCTGAGTAGAACTTAGCCATTTACAAAATCCTCATAATCGCTGTCGTTGCTGCTAGCATCTGGGTGAAGTTTGCTAGGCTATGGTACAATTTTGATTGTTGGTACTTCATACTGCCCAGCCACCGATCGCATTTTCAGCAATTGCCAATACTTAATCTTCTTAGCAAACAAAAAAACAGTCAAACTAATTAGCGCTTCATCCCGATTGAAAAATTCAGCAATCAACCCCGTCAAGCCGATAAAATTTGGCTAACATGGAATGCAAGTCGCTAAGAGTGTGGCACAATTAACGGGGTTGGTTGCGAGAACGCACTAATTTTAAACATATATGACTAAGTTTGTCTTTGTGACCGGCGGGGTCGTCTCCAGTATTGGCAAGGGAATTGTCGCCGCCAGCTTGGGGCGGTTATTGAAATCGCGGGATTATTCTGTCTCGATTCTGAAACTTGACCCCTATATCAACGTCGATCCCGGAACGATGAGTCCTTACCAACACGGAGAAGTATTTGTCACCGAAGATGGTGCCGAAACAGACCTGGACTTGGGACACTACGAGCGCTTCACGGATACGTCCATGTCTCGCCTCAACAGCGTCACGACGGGCTCGATTTACCAGGCAGTAATTAACAAAGAGCGCCGGGGCGATTATATGGGGGGTACAGTGCAGGTAATTCCCCACATCACCAACGAGATTAAAGAGCGGATACAAAGAGTAGCAAAAAATACAAATCCAGATGTAGTAATTACGGAAATAGGCGGCACGGTAGGGGATATTGAATCCTTACCTTTCATGGAAGCGATTCGGCAGCTGCGTAAGGATGTGGGGCGGCAGAACGTGCTATACGTACACGTAACGCTGGTACCTTGGATCGCTTCGGCAGGGGAGATGAAAACGAAGCCGACGCAGCATTCAGTGAAAGAATTGCGATCGATAGGCATTCAACCAGATATTTTAGTTTGTCGGTGCGATCGACCCCTGCCATCGGGAATCAAAGACAAACTCTCGGAATTCTGCGACGTGCCTGTGGAATGCGTTATCGCCGCTCAAGATGCCAACAGCATCTACGAAGTGCCCTTGATGATGGAACGGGAAGGACTGGCGCAGCAGGCACTAGAAATACTGCAACTGGAGCAACGCCAACCGGATCTCAGCCAGTGGCAAACCTTGGTAGAGCGCCTTTACAGCCCCACCAACCGCATCGAAATTGCGATCGTCGGTAAATACGTCAGATTGAGCGATGCTTACCTATCGATGATAGAAGCACTCCGCCACGGAGCGATCGCCCTGTCTCTCGACCTTAACCTCCGCTGGGTAAGCGCAGAAGACATCGAAGCCAACGGCGCAGAAAACTATTTAGAAGGCGTCAACGGTGTAGTCGTACCGGGAGGTTTTGGGAGTCGCGGCGTGGACGGTAAGATTGCCGCAGTCAAATACGCCCGCGAAAACCACATACCCTTCTTGGGCTTGTGCTTGGGGATGCAGTGTTCCGTCGTGGAATGGGCGCGTCACATTGCCGGTTTACAAGATGCCAACAGCGCCGAGTTTGCCCCCAATACTGCAAATCCAGTCATTAACCTGCTACCGGAACAGCAAGATGTAGTAGACTTAGGCGGCACCATGAGGCTCGGTTTGTATGCTTGCCGTTTGACACCCAATACCTTAGCTTATCGCCTTTATCAGCAGGAAGTAATTTACGAACGCCACCGTCACCGCTACGAATTTAACAATGCCTATCGCAATCTGTTTCTGGAAAGCGGCTATGCCATCAGCGGGACTTCCCCCGATGGGCGCTTAGTGGAAATTATCGAACTTCCCAACCATCCCTTCTTCATTGCCACCCAATTTCACCCAGAGTTTCAATCTCGGCCCAGTACGTCGCATCCCCTGTTTAAAGGATTTATCCAGGCGGCATTAGCCAACCTTTGGGATGGCAAAGAACCACCCTTAGCTGTAGCTTCTGCGCTAAAAGAGCAGGTTATCGCCAACCAAGAAGAGCCCACCCCATCTCTGAATGCTTCCGTAATATCCTAGTCTGAGGCGGCAATTGCTTCCCTGAAGTATCTGCACGCTCAGGATCGGCGTGCAGCTCCCTCCCTGTCTTATCGTGGGGGCTTCAGGGAAGCGGTATGACGCCCGGTATAGCGTCTGCTGCGATCGAAACTGCGGTGTAAGGAGAGCCTGTGGCCTATTGGATCAAAATTAGCTACGAGAGGAAAGAATATGTAATCGATCTGGATCGAGTTTGTGCTTTTTCATACGAGCCCAACAGTAGGATTACCTTTTGGTTACCAGAAAGCGCTTTTCCGATCGTCATCAATCCCCAGGGACACCCAGAAGCTCATCAAAAAGTCCTGAGCTACATTCAAGCAACTACAGGTCAGAGTTTTGAGTCTTATTGGGTCAAAATTCATTACGAGCGGAACGATTATTTAATCAACCTTAAGTGCATCAGTGCTTTTCAATGCGAACCGAACGGCAGAATAACTTTTTGGTTGCCAGATAATGCTATGCCAATAGTAATCCTCCCGCAAACTAATCGGGAAGCCTATCAAAAAATTTTGAATTATATCAAACAGGTAACGGGATATTTATTACCCTAAAGCGATTTTGGATTTGAGATTTTGGATTAAATCTCAAATCTATGGATCTGCCATTTTTGTGGCGATCGTCAAAAGACACGATATCAATCCAAAATCCAAAATCTAAAATCCAAAATGGAATTGCCAAGCCAATTTAGCTGCACCCACCATTCCCGCTTGGTTACCCAACTCTGCTGGTAAAAGCTGCAAACCGCTACGGGAAGTGGGGAGAACGCGGCGCTCAATTTCTGCCATAGCTGCTGGGAAGAAAAATTCCGCACTCGCGCTTATTCCCCCACCAATAACGATCGCTTCTGGCGTCAAAATGTAGATTAGACTGGACAAACCAATACCGAGATCTCGTCCGTAACTTTCCCAGAATTCTAAAGCAATGCGATCGCCTGCTTTGGCCCGCTGACCCAGTTCCTCCGGTTCCAATCCCGTCCGGCGTCGAATCGCTTGTATAGATACATATTGTTCCAAGGAACCGCGATTGCCGCTATTGCATTCTGGGCCATCCGGGTACAACGCGATCAACCCCAGTTCCCCAGCCGCACCTTGATGTCCGGTAAATAACTTGCCATCCAGGATAATCGCACCACCCACGCCAGTTCCCAAAGTGAGCAAAATCAGATTGGGAAAGCGACGACCCGCACCTAACCAAGCTTCCCCCAATCCCGCGCAATTGGCATCGTTGGCGATGATTGTCGGTAAACCGGTTTTTGCTTCTAACCAATCAGCTAGGGGTACATCCTTCCACCCAGCCAAATTAATTGCTACTTTGGCAATCCGACCGGCGGCATCTGCTGGGCCAGGAGTGCCCAAGCCGATCGCTTTTGCTTGACTGCCACCGCAGGCAAGTATAGCATCTGCGATCGCCTCCACAACCGCTTCTGGTGTTGCCGGCTGCGGTGTTGGTACGGTAATTGACTGCAAACAAGTTCCATCTTCTAGGAATCGTCCCAGCTTAATCGCTGTTCCGCCTAAATCGATTCCCATTACTTGAGGCATTGTTTCGATTTCCATTATCAAAGGAAGAGAGAGTATAGGGATTAGGGAATAGGGGAAGAGATTTAAAACATAGCATACTCAGCGGTGAATTAAAATAAGTCAATTGCGAGTAAATTTTCCGCATAGGCGAGCCAACCATGCTCGATCGCTAGTGTCGAATCCTCAGCAGTGAATAATTATAATTTCTCCCACTCTTCTCCTCTTCCCTAACCGATAGTTCTTCTCTCCTGAGTATTCTAGAAAAGAATCATTCTGCTAATTCTGCATTTTCTACGGCTTCACCAGAAGCTTTAAATATTGCCAATCTATAGTTTAGTTCGGTCTGACTTTAGCCAAAGCAAAAAAGCTGAGATTGCATTAGTTCGCTACAATCTAAGCTTACAAACGGTAATTTAGTAATCTTCTAGCCCACCCAGTTGCTTTTCCCGCACCACGCGCTGATAAAATGCCTCCAATGCTACTACGGAAGTTTTATCTTCAAAGACGCGAGAATTATTATCGATTACCTTTTGGACGATACTTTTTCTCCACTCCGGATCTAAACCCAAGCGGACTGCTATTTCAATATATTCATCTTCATTGCGAGCAATTGTTTCCGTCACTCCCAGCATTTTCAAGATGCCGTAGGAATGACGACCGCGCATAAATTCGCCAGGACAGGTAACGATGGGTAAATGACAGGCGATCGCTTGTAGCGTTGTGTTCCCCCCAGACCAACTAAAAGTATCTAGATAAACATCTGAAACTAAGTTTAAACTCATATAATCCTTGCCACTAAGTCTCGGCAATATAGCGCAATAATCTTCGCTATTCAAGCCCATGCTGGCAAAAGCTTTTTGAAGTCTTTGTCGAAACTTTTCTGTTATCCATTTACCTTTCTGAGAACTTATAAAGGCAAATTGAGCTTGGGGAACCCGCTTTGCAATGGCTGGAAATATATAGTCATACTGCGGCAAGTATTTGTACAGAGACTGACTAGATAAATAAACGATCGCAGTCTCTCTTATTCCTAATTCGGCGCGGGTTTTTCTTTTTTCTGGTAACAGAGGTTTTGAGTAGCAGAAGCCTATATTGGGCAGAGAAATTAAATTTTCCGAATAATGTTCTGTCGCATTTTCCGGTTCCATCAATTCGCAGGATAAAAAGTAGTCGATCGTCGGTATGCCCGAAGTAATTGGATGCGCCCAAGTGGTACACTGTATTGGTGCAAGTCGAAGTCCTGCCATCTGTGTAATCTGTGCCTGCATACCGATATCTAGAAATACCAGTACGTGCAAATTATCGGCAATAATTTGTTCGCAGATTGCTTGTGGAGCGTCTGGAAGCTGGTGAAAAACTTGGCTGTAAAGCCGGAATTGCTCGTTTATTGGGTCCCATTGCCGATTATTGTAATAAGAGTAAACTTCTATTTTGTTAGGATCGTGATTTTTCAGCCAGCCTAAAGCTAATAAACCCACTGAATGGCTGTAGAGATGAGGAGAAATATATCCCACCCGAATTTTGCCATCTTCACTCAGGGGTGGCATGGGCAGAGGTTTTACCCATTCAGGATATTTAGCGCCCATGACTTTATGTACGAATTCTCCATACTTGATTTGTAGTTCTAAATCATTTTTTCCTTGGTACTGTAAGTAAAAATTTGTCCGACATCCTATCCCTACTACTGCTTTGTTTATCGCTTCTTGAGTATCTAAATTGGTTTGCAGAACTAATTCTTCTAGGTGGTGGATAAACCGAGAACGGTAATAATCAATTTCTGCGGTTGTATCGTAAACAATCGGCAGCAAACGTTGCTTTTCAAGCTTCAAACTCAAATCGTTCGGCAACATTTGCGAAGCTTGGGTTGCCAGTTCGATCGCTTCCTCAAGCATCCCAAAATCTTGCATGGAAATTACCAGCAGAAAGTAAAGATAAGCTGAATTGGGATGTTGTTTGATGCCTTCTTGGTAAGTTTTTATAGTTTCTTCTGCTTGATTCAATTTTTTGTAACACTCAGCCAAAGCGTTATAAAAGTATATATCGCCCGTTCGGTAGGTCAATAATTTTTTATAATACTCGATCGCTTCTTCATATTTTCCCTCTCTATAAGCAGCATAACCGAAGTATTCGGCTGCTTCTGCTGGAGCTTGTTTAGCTTCAAAAGCCAACCCTAAGTTATAGAGGATAAACGGTTCTGCATTCTTTAATTGCAAAGCTTTTTCATAATATTCGATCGCTCGATCGAGTTGGTTTTTCGTTCTCAAAACATTTCCCAAATTAAGGTAGCTGCCATAAAGATCGGGATTGGCGGCGATCGCTTGGCGGTAAATTGACTCAGCCCGATCCAAGTCGCCCTCTGCTAACCATATATTTCCAATGTTATTATAAGCATCAATCATTTCGGGATTAAGCGCGATCGCTTGTTCGTAAGCCCTAATCGCTTCCGGCGCGTTATCCATTTTTTCCATTATCAAACCAAAACTATAATGGTATAGAGCTACTGAACTATCCATCTGCAAAGCTTTTATTAACATAAGTAGTGCATCTTGGTATTCCTCCTTCATGTAATAAAGCATCGCCAAATTATGCCACGCATTTGCTTGCTTTCCATCCCATGATATAATTTCTCTGTATTTTTTTTCTGCTTCGCTAAACTGATTAAAATGTTGCAGCGCTAATGCTTCTTTATAGAGATTCTTGATTGCTTGTTCTTTTTCTTTCTCAAATTGTAAATTTAATTTAGCAATTGCTTTTATTGCTTTCTCATTACGACATTCTTCCGCAAAAGTAGGCCAATTATATACGTTTTCTTGATTTATATACCAGCTTAAAATTTGAATCCCATTACCAAACTTAGCTAAATCTAACAGCAATTGACACTGAGGGTGAGCAGCTAAAAAGTCCCAATTTGCCTGTTGTGCTGCACTGCAATTACTGTGATTTAGAATTATTAAAGCTCGCTCTGCCAGGAAAGGCTTTACTAGAAGCAGTGCTACTAACTGAGATCTGTAGTCGTGTGGGCCATCATAAAAATACACGCCAATTTTTGCTTCTGGCATAATTTCTCTTAGATCGAAGAAAAATTCTTCAAACTCTTGTTCGCAGAAAAATACTTGTCTATCTAGAGCCAAACTCGATAATTTTTCAATAAGTTGCTCTTGGATATTATCCGCATCATCAATTTCGGAGAATTTGTCCACGGCATAAGCCATTTTTTCTGGGTTATCTAGCAGTGCGCCGAGCAAATTCTCTACGGGCAAGCAACCTATTTGGCAGTAAACTTCATCTGCTGCCATGCACTCCACGGCAAAATTTAGCAGCTGCATCACGTTAGCTGCGGACTTTGTTTGAGTTCGAGCGAGGATAGCTTGAAATCGATCTGATTTGGGAATTACCGATTTGTATCCCCAATTTTCATATAATGCTGGTAGTTCTTGGATAAATCTTCGCTCGTCCATTTTCAAATTCCTCGTTATTATCAAATTATATCATCGCTCTTAATAAGTAGTCATTGAGCTAACGTTTCTGCTTCAAATCCAAAATTTTCGTGAGCATTTAGCGATCGGCAGTCAGCCCAGCCATCAGCTAATGCTCCAGATAGCGTTTAAGTAGAAGCGGGGTTACCCCACTCCTACTGCTGACGGTGAATTCTTCCCAAAGCTCTAGGCTGATACCTGACGGCTGAATGCTTACAAATTTTCAGCCCAAATACTTTGTCTGTCAATCTACAATCCTAAAAGAATTCAAGAAATTTTGAAATTCCCGTTCCGCTTGCTGGTAAGCCGCCCTTTTTTGGTTTAATGCTGTTTGAGAAATTTGTTTGTCTTCAAATTGCTTTTTAGCCAACTCAAACTCCAGCTTTTTGATTTGATAATTTTGTTGCCTGACCGTACCTTCAACTGCTCCCACCCAATTGCTAAAACCGACATTTTGAGTATCCGGATCGGTGTTTCCCACGCTAGCGATCGCTGTTTGTCCCAGTTTCGGTTTACTTCTTTGTGTCAGCGTCCGAAAACTGGTCAGCGCTCCTTGAATCTGCTTGATTCTCGTCAGCGAATTTGCCAAAGAAAACCTTTCATTCAAAGTAACGTTATTCGGTTCGTCTTGATTTGTGCGCTGGGCAATAGCAGTCGATCCGGAAATAAATTGTTGTGCCTTTACAGACGAATCCGCAACACTCCCAAATAATCCTACGCCAATGGGAATCGTCAAACAACCAACTGCGGCAATTAAGAAAACTTTCATCTTCATTCCAGCATCCCCTGGAAAAAACTCACCAATTATTTGACTGATGAGAATATTTCTAGTTCCTCTTTTTTGTTCGAGTATAAAGATATACTGAAAAATAAATAAAAAGTAACTTTTACTTATTTTGACGTGTAAAGAGAGGATAGGAGATCGGAAAGAGGAAAAATTTTGACTTTTGACTTTTTTTACTTCTATAGGACTGACGCAGAACATCTAAATGTAGTGTCAATTTATGAATTGACACTACTAAATATAGTGTTTTTTCCAACTGGCTGCGTAAGTCCCGTCCTATTTTCTTTCCCGCAAACCAGGATTGACAAACTCGCTCAATCCTTCACCCAACAACGATAGCCCCACAACCATCAGAGTTAGAGCAAAACCTGGAAAAAAGGTTGTCCACCAAATACCTCTGGATAATGCGCTCAAAGCCATTTTGATATCTTGACCCCATTCTGGCACTTCCGTGGGGAGTCCCAAACCCAGAAAGCCCAAACCTCCGAGTGTCAGAATCGCGTCAGCAGCATTGAGGGTGAACAGCACCGGTACGCTCTGAATTACATTCAGAAATAGGTAGCGCGACAAAACAGTCCAGGTGTCAGCGCCCATTGCTTGCGCCGCTTCGATAAACAGTTCGGTTTTAACGCTAACGGTGTGGTTGCGAACCACGCGATAGTATTGAGGAATGTAGGAGATGCTGATGGCGATCGCTGCATTCAAAACTCCCCGCCCCACCACAAAAGCCAGCGTCATCGACAGCAGCAGCCCCGGTAGGGTATAAATTGTATCCATCACAAACAGCAATACGCGATCGAGTCTGCCTCCCAAATAACCGCTTACCAAGCCCAGCGGCACGCCGATTACCAAACTGAATGCTGTTGCTAAAATCACCACTTGCAGCGCTGCTTGACTGCCAAACAGAGTCCGCGAAAAAACATCGTACCCCTCACTACTCGTACCGAACCAATGATTCCACGAGGGCGCTTCCCCTTGCGGATTGGTTAGAGATACTGTTGGGTTTTGCAGCCATCCCCACCCCTGAAATGTGGGAGCCAAAACAGCTATTAACACGAAAAAGAGTGTTATCAGCAGTCCTACTGCCATTAGCTGCATCGAAAGGCTGGGACGATCGGCAAAACGCCAAAATTTCGGTAACTGTCGTTTAGAGATGGTCATCTATATAAAATGAAATTTATCATTTAAACGCTAAAATAAGTTTAATCTAAACTTTGGCTGTTTTGGCGGTACTCAAATCAAAAATAGCAGTTTTTTTTAAAGGAAAACTATAGTTATGACTGGCTTACGGCTTAATCTAGGTTGTGGTGAAAGACATTTTGATGGCTATATAAATGTGGATAAATACGGCAATCCCGATGTCAAACAAGACCTGGAAATTTTTCCTTGGCCTTGGGAGAATAATTCAGTCAGCGAAATTTTGCTCATACACGTTCTCGAACATTTAGGCCAAAATACTAACACCTACCTGAATATCTTCAAAGAAATGTATCGCATCTGCGAACGCGGGGCGAAAATCCAGATTATCGTTCCTCATCACCGCCACGATTTCTTTTTTGACGACCCCACTCATGTACGAGTCGTAACTCCGATGGGTTTGTCGCTTTTTTCCCAAAGGTTAAATCGCAAATGGATAGAAGAAAAAGCAGCTAATTCACCGCTAGGGTTATATTTAGGCGTTAACTTTGAGTTAATTGAAACTTACTACAAACCGAGTTCGCATTGGTTCGATCTCCACCCAGAACCAGAAGTAGATGTGCAATTTTTGCTCTCGGAAAGCACTTATTATAATAATTTAATCGAACAAATAGAAATGGTATTAGAAGTGGTGAAAGAAGATATTAATTAAGTATCCAAACTCCTGTTTATAATTGAATAGCTCGCTAGCCAAATCTTCTCAGTTAAAAGCTAACAGATTTTTGGCGGCGGCGGTATTAATTACTAAACACTCTTCTGCTTCTATTATCGCTCGTAAATAAATGCGAGGCAAAATAATTTGCCATTGTACCTTATTAACTTACTTAGTAAATTCTGTTAGAGTTTGCGCTACTCTTTCCAAAACCTCTTGCCAATCTCCAGAACGATTTTGCCGGAACAAACGCACGCTGGGATACCAAGGAGTATCTTCGCGATCGCTCATCCATCGCCAGTCGGGATTATAGCATAAAAGCACCCATACTGGCTTACCCATTGCTCCAGCTAAATGGGCAACAGCAGTATCGACAGTTATTACTAAATCGAGTTGGGCTATCACCGCAGCGGTATCGGCAAAATCATGAATTTTACTGTTTAAGTCTACTAGGTTTATTGGTAAGGATATTTCGCTTATTTCTGCCGCTTTTGGCCCTTTTTGCAAGCTGTAGAAAGTAATATGGGAAATGTTGAAAATAGGCAAAAACTGCTGGAGAGAAGTGGATCTTTTGCGATCGTCTAAATGTTTGGGATTACCCGCCCATACTATACCTACTTTTAAGTAAGATCCGTCAGAGACATCCAGTGGAAATCTAACCTCTTTTAGCGGTGCTATATAGGGAATTTTGGCTGGTATAGTTTCCAGAGTTGTTCCCAAAAGACGGGGTACGCTGAGGAGGGGGATGTAAACATCAAATTCAGGTAAAGTTTGGCCTATAGCTACTACCTTATCAATTCCTTCAACATTTCTCAGCAATCTCACCAACAGTTGGTGACATTCAACTATTACGCGAGCGCCAAGCTTTACCAATAAAGGGACGTAGCGGATAAATTGAATTATATCGCCGATCCCTTGTTCGGCTTGTAGTAGAATAGTTTTACCTTCAATATTTGAACCATCCCAAACAAGTTTAGGTAGAAATCGGGGTAGATTTTCTTTTCGTTGCCAGCGCCATTCGTATTCGATTAAGCCGCGTTCGTAGTCTCCTAATCTAAGTAAAATTAGCGCTCGATTCCAGTGAGCATCTGCATAATTTGGCTCGATTTCAATGGCTCGATCGCAACATTCTAATGCTTTTTCGTATTGTCTATGCTTTTGATAAAATACAGCTAAATTATTGTAAGATTCAACATTGTTTGGCTCTAAATTCAAACCTTGCTGGAAACAAGCAAGCGCTTCTTCCATTTTGCCTTGGCTGTTAAAAATACTGCCCAAGTTATTATATGTTAAAGCATTATAGGAATCTAGTTTTATGGAGCGTTGGTAGCAAGCGATCGCTTCTTCAAATTTACCCTGTCTCTGCAATGAATTACCCAAATTATTCAGAACTATAGGAGAGCTTGGAGAGATAGCAAGCGATTGTTGGTAATGGGCGATCGCTTCTTCCAGCCTATTCAATTGATGAAAAGCATTCCCCAAATGATAATAAGTTATGGCGTCGTTTGGCTCCAATTCAATACCTTGTTGGTAATAGGCGATCGCCTCTTCTAATTTACCTTGACTATAGAGAACGTTACCTAAATTTTTATACGCAATGGGGTTTGTCGGCTCTTGTTCTACCAACTGAAAATAAATTTTTTCTGCTTGTGCGTACTTCCCTGTTTCTAAGTATTTTAGTCCTTCTATTTGTAAGATGTCGAGTAATTCCTTAGTTAAACGTTCAATTTGTTGCGGTTCTCCTTCAAAAATTGCAGAAAACCAGCAAGCCTGTGCTTCTTCTTCTCGTCCTGCTAAAAGCAGAGCAAATCCTAATTGCCAATAATTAGATTTTATATTGGGCTCTTCCTCAATACATTGCTCGTAGAGAGCGATCGCCTCATTGTACTTGTCTTGGGTTAAATATTCTTCCGCTTGTTTTAGCAAATCAGTTATGTTCATAAATTGATTTTCTACAAAACTTAGATATTTGAATGTAAAATTACTTAAATTAAATATACAACAGAAACCCGGTTTCTTCAATAAACCCAGAAACCGGGTTTCTTCAATAAACCCAGAAACCCGGTTTCTTCAATAAACCGGGTTTCTCTGTACGCATCACTACAAGTAACTTGCAATTAACTGGCGATATTGACTCTTAGGTTTAATGCCTTTCAATTCAGTTAACAAATCTTTGTCTTTGAAAAACTGAATTGTTGGCGTGCCAGTAACACCAGCGTTTTCGGCAATTTCTGGGTCTTGTTCGATGTCAATTTCCACAAAATGAATTTTGCCGTCAAATTCATCCACCACTTTATTTAAAATGGGCTTGAGAGTATGGCAAGGGCCGCAGTGAGGTGACACATACTTAACTACCAGCAGACGATCGCTCTCGTGGAAAAGCTTCCGTAACGCATAACCACCATACTGGCGAGTCGCGCCTAAATCAAACTCCGATGCTTGCTCAATTTCCGTTTTCTTCGCTGTTGCAGGACTATCTGGCTTCTCCGAACTAGGCCCTTGATGAAATTCTTGAATCAAACCATGAGCCGAAAGCCACCTTTCTGCTAGCATTGCCGCCATACAGCCACTACCAGCAGCAGTAATACCTTGGCGAAACTCATGGTCTTGCACGTCTCCAGCCGCAAACACGCCTTCTACGCTGGTTTCCACAGAACCGGGCTTGGTGACAATGTAACCTACTTCATCGAGTTCTAACTTTCCTTTAAACAAAGAAGTATTGGGAGTATGACCGATCGCGTAGAATAAGCCCTTCACCGTCAGCACGCTTTCTTCACCAGTCTTAGTATTGCGGATTTTGATGCCATTCATGCGATCGCCTTCCCCAACTACATCCACCGCCTGCGTATTCCAGTGAACCGCGATTTTGGGATTATTCAACACCCGATCCTGCATCGCTTTGGAAGCACGCATCCGATCGCTTCTTACCAACAAATGCACGCGAGAACCATACTTAGTCAGGTAAATCGACTCTTCCGCCGCCGAATCACCTGCGCCTACTACCGCCAGTTCAGCGCCGTGGAAAATCGGGGTAGCGCCATCGCAAATCGCACAAGCTGAAATCCCCCGACTCCAAAATTGATGTTCGCTAGGCAAACCCAACCGTTTTGCCGTCGCACCCGTAGCAATAACAATGCTGTTAGTTTTAATTTCCCGTTCTTCCGATCGCACTATAAAAGGACGCTGGCTAAGATCCACAAATGTAACATCCTCTGTCACCAACTCCGCGCCCCATCTTTCTGCTTGGGCCTTCATCCGATCCATTAATTCCGGCCCCATTATTCCTTCCGGAAAGCCGGGAAAATTCTCGACTTCCGTGGTCGTCATCAGCTGTCCACCCGGCAACCCCCCAGCTTGAAAGCCCTCAAATACAAACGGTTTCAGGTTAGCCCGCCCTGCGTAGATCGCCGCCGTATAACCTGCTGGCCCAGAGCCAATAATCACCAGATTTTCTACTGTCGGATTTGCCATAGCCATAAAGTAAACTCATAACGACTATGGATAATATAGCATAAAGTTTTGTAACTGTCCGCATAGATGGCAAGAAGCTCAGCTGTTAAGTCAGACCGTCTGGAGAAGGCAGGGAAAAGCTGAACGAAGATGGAAATTTTGAGCTAAAAAAGGGAATAATTAAGAGATAGCGCTGATTAACCTTATATTTTAGATCGAAACTAAGACATAAAATATAAGATTAAAAGTTAATAGTTGTTAGTTAAAGTTTTTGCTTAACTAATAACTAATGGCAAACAAATAATGGCAATAAATCGATCAAAGCAATGGAAAATAAAATTTCCGACCTAGAAAAAATTCGGCAACAATTTGATTCTGCGCCCTATCCAAGGATTCCACTAGATCATTATCCAGCCAAGATAAAATTTATTTTTCTCTATAACATGGTAACGGCTTATTACCTGAGATACCAAAAAGTTGTAGAGACTGAGGGCAAACTAATTCTGGATGCTGGGTGCGGCAGTGGATTTAAATCGCTAGCATTAGCAATAGCAAATCCAGGGGCTAGAATCGTGGGCGTTGACCTATCAGAAGAATCTACTAACCTGGCAAGAGAACGTTTAAAATATCACCATTTTACCAATGTAGAATTTCATGCGATTTCCATCTACGATTTACCAAAGCTGGAATTAGAATTTGACTATATTGACTGCGACGAGACTTTGTACGTGCTGCCAGATATAGTGGCCGGACTGAAAGCAATGAAAGCAGTCCTAAAACCAGAGGGAATTATCCGCACTAATTTACATAACTCGTCACAGCGCCGCAACTACTTCACCGCCCAGAAATTGTTTAAAATGCTGGGATTTATGGATGAGAATCCAGGGCAATTAGAAATAGAACAAGCTAAAGAAATTATGAATGCCTTAAAAAATCAGGTGTTGCTCAAGGCCAGTACAACGGTAGTGGATGATGAAATGGATGATGAATGGTATTTGATGAATTATTTATTTCAGGGAGATAAAGGCTACACGATCCCTGAAACTTTTGAAGCATTGAGAGCTGCTGACTTAGAGTTTATCAGCATGGTGAATTGGCCAGCCTGGAACGTACTGGATTTGTTCCAAGATGCAGGTAACTTGCCTGCTGCTCTGGGAATGACCTTACCAGAACTTTCAGTGGAAGAACAACTACATCTATATGAAATGTTGCATCCCATCCACAGACTAATCGATTTTTGGTGCGGTCATCCCAACGCCGCCGCTCCCAAAGTGCCTGTGGTAGAGTGGACTGATTCGGAGTGGCAGGGAGCCACAGTCCATTTACACCCAAGCCTGAGAGTACCAGAAGTCAAACAAGAAATGCTGTCCGCCGTTACCAACATTAAAATGTTGGAAATCGCCAAATATCTGCCGTTTGTGAAAGAAACCAGCCTTTTAATGGATAGCATGGTAGTTGGCTGCCTGATACCGCTGTTAGAGAAGCCGATGTCTATGCGATCGCTAGTAGAACGCTGGCGTTATATTAGACCCGTAAATCCGGTAAACTTAGAGCCGATCGCGACAGAAACAGCTTTCGATCTGGTCAAAAAGATATTAACCACTCTAGAGCCGATCGGTTTTGTACTTTTGGAACGCCCACCTGCAAAGGCTTGAGCCTGTTTTCAGCAGTAGTTAAGCGCCCGCAAATTCCCACATCCACCTTGCGAAAATATAACTGTCCTGTACTCTTTCCCAGGTTCAACCAGTAAATAAAAATCTAGAGGCTCAGATCCGATTACTAGGAGCGATACCAACCTGTAATTCAAAGTAAATTATTCACTCTTAAACATCAAAATGGATAGCCAATCATCTGAAATATTAGAAAAAATTCGTCAGCAATTTGAAACTGCTCCTTATCCCAGAACACCCTTAGAAAAATCTCCCTTGGGAGATGCTAAATTTCTCAACATCCATAACATAGTCAATCCTTACTATTTAAGGAATCAAAAAGTTATCGGCACGCAAGGGAAAGTGATTTTAGATGCGGGTTGTGGCAGCGGATACAAAGCTTTGGCATTAGCAGCAGCCAACCCAGGCGCAAAAATTATCGGGATCGATATATCAGAAGAATCTGTTAAATTAGCCCACCATCGCTTGCAATATCACGGATTTGAGAATGCCGAGTTCTATACTTTAACCATTGAAAACTTGCCCAGTTTAGGGATACAGTTTGACTACATCAACAATGACGAAGTATTGTACCTTCTGCCAGACCCAGTGGCCGGATTGCAGGCGATGAAATCCGCTCTCAAACCAGATGGAATTATCCGTACCAATCTCCATAGTGCATTGCAGCGATCTAATTACTACAGAGCGCAGAAATTTTTTCAAATTATGGGGTTTATGGATGATAATCCCCAGCAATTAGAAATCGAATTAGTTCGAGAAACCATGCACTCCTTAAAAGATAGCACTCATCTCAAAGTACAAGCTTGGCATCCAGAATTTGAACGAAACGATGAGCGACTTTTAGCCAACCTTCTACTTCAAGGCGATAAAGGATACACCATACCGGAAGTATTCTCAGCCTTGAGAGCGGCTGATTTAGAGTTCATCAGCATGGTGAACTGGCGATACTGGGACTTGATGGATTTATTTAAAGAGCCAGATAATCTGCCTGCTTTTTTAGCAATCAGCTTGCCAGGACTTTCCGTGGAAGAACAGCTCCATCTGTTTGAACTATTGCACCCCGTCCACAGACTGATCGACTTTTGGTGCGGTCATCCCAACTCAGCCGACCCTTTTGTGCCAGTTAACCAGTGGACGCTGGCAGATTGGCAAACAGCTAAGGTTTCCTTGCATCCCCAGCTAAGAACGCCAAGATTTACAGAGGATATGCTTTTCAGCATCATCAACCAAAGACCCTTAGAAATCAGCCAGCATCTACCCATAACTAAAGATCCCATTTTTTTAATCGACAGCGCGATCGCAACGTCCCTTCTCCCGCTTTTAGATGGCCCACAAATGATGATGTCGCTGGTAGAGCGCTGCAAACAACTTCGGCCCATACATCCTGTTACCCTAAACCCAGTAGATGAAGCAACAGCCTGGTCAACACTGATCGAACCGCTCACCAGCTTGGAGGAAATCGGCTATATACTCCTAGAACGCAGTCCGGACAAGGCTTGAACCGCCAGTAAAAAAATTTTTTGAGACAGATGATATGAAATTGAAGTGATGTGGGTAAGTTCTATATATAAGGGAGAAGACACCCACCTAGAGCTGAAGGAGAAAATTCTCATGAATACTACTTTTAAAACCAAACTCCTGCTTCACATAAACCAAAAGAAACAAGAAAGCGGAGAACAAGGTTTTACTCTAATTGAACTGTTGGTAGTTATCATCATCATTGGTATTCTGGCTGCTATTGCTCTACCTTCCTTCCTCAACCAAGCTAACAAAGGTAAGCAAGCAGAAGGCAAGCAGTATATCTCTGCAATTAACAAGTCTCAGCAAGCTTGGTATACCGAAAACGGCAACTTTATCACGGGCACCACAGCTAACGATTGGTCTAGCTTAGGCGTTGGTATTAAGACTCAAACTGCTAACTACACATATGCATTGGGCGGCGATACTAACGTAGCAACCGCTAAAGCGAAGCCTATCTCCGCAGCTTTGAAAGGATATTCGGGCGGTGTAGGTCTAGTAGGCGCTCAAGGTGCTGACAGAACTTCCCAAGCGGTAGTATGTGAAGTTACTACTGCTGGAACAGCAGATCCACCAGCAGTTACTGTTGCGGCGGGCGCGACCGAAGTTGCTTGCCCGAGCGGTACAACAGCAATCAAGTAGGATAAGCATCCTAATTAGTTTAAAATAAATATAAAAGTGGGGAGTTAAATTTTACGCTACCCACTTTATTTTTTTGTTCATTTTTTTCAATTTCAGAATGCTTATGGCCTCCACTGACGCGGTAAATTGGCAGCAGCAAGCGCATCAATTCTTGCTGGTAGGGGACTATAGTCAGGCTGCAAATCTTTACGAACAAGGAATCGCATCTGAACCAAACAACCAATCTCACTATTGGCATTTGGGATTGATGTTGCTTTTGCAAGAAAAAGAAGCAGAAGCTCAAATGACTTGGTTCTCTGCAATAGCGGCAGCAGATGCTAACCAAATTGACCTGTGGACAGAGGAATTGATCCAAGTTCTACAAACAGAAGCCGAACGGCGAGAAACTATCTCAGACTACTCAGTTGCTTGGATAATCCGACAGCATATTCGAGAAATTAAGCCAACAGATATTAATAATTTGTTTCGCTTAATTCAGCTTGGTATTCAATTGGAAAGTTTTACAGGTGATGAATTAAACTCTTTTGACGTAATCGAGATTCTCCAATCTGGAGAAGCAGAAAATTTGGATTCCCAGTTATTAATGGAAGTATTACAGAGCGTTTTGGATACACAGCCTTTGCATCCATCATCTCTGGAATTGGCAGAAGCCTGTATACCATACATCCAAGAACCTTATAATTTTATAGATATCTTAATTTTAAATTCAGTTAAAATAGCATATTCCGCACATAAACCAGGCTTAGCAGCACGCCTTTTAGAACTGGCTTTACGTCTGGAGGCAATAAATCCAGAAGTTTTAATTCAGTTAACAAGCTTCTATCAAGATGCAGGAGAATATTCTCAAGGTATAGAAACAGCAAAGTTATGCTATTCAATATTACCGGGATTGGCAGAAAAAGTTTTCGCCAACCATCTGATTATTCGAGGTCTGATGGTGGCAGCTGGTGAATATTGGTCTGGAGTTGGCGAACTGTTCGAGAGACACGAATTGCTTTTAAATTCGCTATTTGAAGGAGAGAATACAAACCTCGACCCAACTACGGTTGTCAGGTTGTTTTCTTCAACTTACTTTTTACCATACTTTCAGGATGAGATCGGAAAAAACAGAAAACTCCAAAATCAAGTAGCTCAAATTTGTCAAGCAAATATTCAAAAGTATGCTAGCGATCGCTCATTTAAATACAGTTCGAGGAGAAATAAGGAAAATAAACGTTTAAAGATTGGGTATTTATCTCATTGCTTGAGAAGACATTCGGTAGGATGGCTAGCCAGATGGCTATTTAAGTATCACGAGCGCGATCGCTTTCAAATTCACGCTTATTTAATTAATGCCCAAAAAAGAAACGATCCGTTGCAGGAATGGTATGTGAGTCAGGTAGATAAAGCTTATAAATCTGGATTAGAAGCTGCCGAAATTACAGAACAAATTTATCGAGATGAAATAGATATTTTGATAGATCTCGATAGCATCACTTTAGATATTATCTGCGAAATTACATCCTTAAAACCAGCCCCAATTCAAATTACCTGGTTGGGATGGGATGCTTCGGGGATACCCAATGTAGACTACTTTATCGCTGACCCTTATGTTTTATCAGAATCGGCGCAAAATTACTACAGCGAAACTATTTGGCGGCTACCGCAAACTTATGTAGCTGTAGATGGTTTTGAAGTTGGCGTACCAACTTTACGGCGCGAACAGTTAAATATCGGCAACGATGCGGTGATATATTTCAGTTCGCAAATGGGATTCAAGCGAAATCCAGATATAGTTCGACTGCAAATGAAAATAATTAAGGAGGTAGAAAACAGCTACTTTTTAATTAAAGGAACGGCGGATGAAGAAGCGATCGAAAGTTTCTTTATTCAAATCGCCGAATCAGAGGGAGTTAGTGCAGAACGCCTGCGATTTCTACCAGATGTTGCTTTTGAGGAAATTCACCGAGCTAATCTATGTATTGCTGATGTTGTATTAGATACCTATCCTTATAATGGAGCTACAACTACTTTAGAAACCCTTTGGATGGGTATCCCTTTAGTGACGCGAGTGGGCGAACAATTTGCCAGCCGCAATAGCTACGCCATGATGATGAATGTGGGAGTAACTGAAGGCATTGCTTGGACAGATGAAGAATATGTAGAGTGGGGTATACGTTTAGGTAAAGATAGCGCTTTGCGGCAACAAATCGCTTGGAAGCTGCGAACATCCAGACAAACTTCTCCATTATGGAATGGTAAGCAATTTACCTGGGAAATGGAGAAAGCTTACGAACAAATGTGGCTGAGATATTTAAAATAATTGGGTGGAATGGGAGACAATTACTCGGCGAGGACAACAAAAAGCGATGTCTCAATTCAGTCAAGTGAAAACGGTAGAACAACTTGAATCTGTTTTTTGGCAAATGTTATCCGATCGCTAATTAATCCGAAGCAAGTTAGTTACCTGCTGCCATTTGCTGTATACTCGCGACGATCTCCCTAACATTTTCCACATCAGGAGATTTAAACTGCTGCAATATTTCTAGGGATTGCTGCAAGTAATCCAGCGCAGTAGCGAATTCTTCTTGCCCATCTGCTAACACCTGTCCCAGCATCGCTTCTGATGCCAATAGTTGTCCTAGTATGGATAATGTTGTGGCTTTACCGAGAACATCGCCGATGCGTTCTTTAAGTTCTAAGGACTTTTGAAAAAAAGCGATCGCTTTCTCCATCTCTCCTTGTTCGGCATAAGTACAAGCCATATCGTGGAAAACACCTGCTCTAATTTTGGCGTCTCGACAATCCCGCCATGAAGTAGCTGATAAATCTACAAAGTTCATTTCGCTGCCACAGCCAGCAAAGTGCAAAAAAAAGCTATTAATAAAAGCAGTCGTGGCACATATTTTCTTCTGGATCTGATTGGATAACAAACCTAAATCTATCTCGATTTTAGGTTGTGCTAGTAAACTATAATCTGCTGGGAAATCATCTAGTAAAAACGGGTAATGCAGTATGACGTAGGGATAAAAACACAAATTAAAGCGGTGATCGATCCAGTGAACGCAGTCTGCTTTTAGCAGTTCATAAGATAACGGTCGCATTTCGTAATGCCATTCCGATCGACCTTTTTCTTCATATCCAAAATAGGCTGTTTCTAGTATTTTACGATGGTAATGAGGGGATAATACCATAACTCCCGTTTGCACGATTTTGTCAAAGTGGGAGGGAAGGCCATAATTAATATAGTAATCTTTGGCGGTATAATCTTTGGTGAATGGTATTCCCAGCGATTCCCAGTAATTGTATTCTCTTTTTAACGTTTGAGCTAACAATTCTGGTGTAGGAGAAGACCAATAATCGACAGATCCAACTTTTTCAAGAGGAACGCCTTCTACAATACAGGGAGCGTTCGATGTATTAATCAGAATATCTGAGTCAATCCACACAATTCGCTCATAGTGTTGGGAAAATTCCTGGCTGAGGATGAGACATTTTTGCCATGCGGGAGATCTCGCCTGCGCCCTTTCTGAAGTATCCAGGGGCGTATCAATACAAATTAAATCGTATCCATACTTATCTGCATATTTTTGCCAATTGTCTTGAGCAAAACTTTGCCAAAGTTGCAAATATTTTTCGCCGATCGCTAATGTGACAATGGCTTTAGATTGTTTCATTTTACACCCTTCGTGTTGCCATGTTGTGAAACTCGGAGCCAGGTTGTTTAAGTTTACGAAAGAAACCGCGTATCCGCAAGGCTATCTAGCTCAATTAACGATATATTATCTACGCTTGCTTGTGCGATCGCTTCTTCATTTTCATTTTTCAATCTAATCCGAGAGTGAATGCGAGGTAGCAAAAATTCCCATTGCAATAAATCTAGTTTGCCAATAGGTGCAATTTCTAATCCATCAGTAACATCTATATCTTCTTCCATCAGAAGATTCATCACCACACTAGATAAAAATAAATTTACATCTATTTGTGAATCTTCAGACATACTGCTAGTATCTATAAGTAAAGTTATCTGATTTCTATCTGGATGAGTTCCCAATACCCTAATTACTGCGGCTAATTCGCTATATAAAGATTCTTCTGGTTGTAACCAATCTGGTAAAATGATAATATTAATTTCTCTTAAGTTTAGCCATCCAAGAATAGTCTGGAGCAAAACAGAACGGACTTTACTCGCCATATTTCTCCAGGAAAACTTTTTCGCTTGTGCAAAACCAGCCGTAATTAATAAATCGCGAACAGCAGGCTTTTGCACATCGCAAAGGGCATTTATCATTCCGTCAACATCTGTATATTCTACATATATTGCGGCTTCTCCTGCTACTTCTGGGAGCGAGGCATTGGGGGAAGTAATCACAGGACATCCGCAAGCCAACGCTTCCAAAACAGGTAATCCAAATCCTTCATATACTGATGGGAAAACTAAAGCTATAGCACCTGAATAAGCTGCTTTCAATTCTTCATCATTCAGGGTCAGCGTATATACTGTGCTGCCTGAAGTATAAGTTCTAAACTCATCTTCAAACTCTAAATCGAAACCAGTGCAAACAATATCAAAAGCTTGCTTGCTATATAGCTTGCCAAATGCCTGGAAAAATAAAGTACCATTTTTATATCCGCTGCGGGAACCAACTAAAATAAAGTAGGGTTTGGCAATTCCGTACTTTTTCTTAAAGTTATCAATTTCTGCTTGCGTGGCTGGCGATAAAATGCTATTAACACCGCAATGAGCTACGGTAACGCGATCGGCAGAAACATCCGGAAAAAACTTCACCAAATCTCGCGCTGTATTTTCTGATATTGTGATATAAGTAGAAGCGTGGCGAATAGCAAAATGCTTTTCCCGCCACATCGGTTCGTTAAGATTTCCTTGTAAAACTTCTGGAATCATATCGTATCCCATAAATACAGAAGGTGTAGATATAGGTGTCGTATAGTAAGTAGAAATAAATAGATCCCCATTTTCTTCATCGCATATTTGTTGCAACAATTCTCGCTCTAGCGATGTCCTACTATAACTGTAAGGTTGAATCAGTCGATACTTAATCCCAGTAACCTTTGGCGCAGTTCCGCCTCTATCAAGGACGAGAATATGTTCTGCAAATCCATCTTTTGACCATTCTTCCAGCAAAGATTGCCAAACTCGTGCAATCCCCGTTTTGTAAAGCTGGAAAAATACCCCATCAATGATTATTTTTACTCCTATTTTATCCTGTTTCGATGGTTTAATATCTATGATGTTATTCTCATCATTCTCATAACCTAATGCTTGAAAATAATCTGTTTGAGTTAAGGATTTCCTTGTTAATTGGGGGGGGTCGCAAAAAGCTAAATTTTCAAATAAAATGGGGGGGATGTTTTTCTTCGTTAACAAGTGTATGGATGCGCCATTGGAGTAAATTTGAAGACCTAGCTTTGCTGCTACTATCGATAATGCTTGATGTGTGTAAATTGAAATATGTTGCCCTTCTAGCAAGGAATAGTATAACCACTCTTGCGGTTTTGGATTGTTAGCTGGTAGTAATTCTGTACTGAACAAAATGTTTGTTGAATATTTGAGGAGTTGTTCAATTTCTTCGACGGGATTTACCAAATGCTCAAATAATTCAAAAGCTGTTAATAATTCATAAATAGTATCATTTTTTTTTATTTCAAAACCTTGAGCAAAAATATTTGGACAAAATTTGTCTTCCCAGTAGAAATCAAACCCTAAATCTCTCATCAGCCTCACAAATAAGCCATAGCCACCACCATAATCTAAAAATTTACCTTCATCGTTAAATATGGTATTAATTATATTTGTGGAGATTTTTGAAAGCATGATATTTCTAGATACCAAGCCCACATCACTCTTAGCAATAGGATTAGAGTATGCCTCTGACAACCAATATGGTTCTTCAGTTTGAACAAATCTACAATTCGGACATTGCAAATAATCAACATCGTATTTATTTAATAGTTTCGCCTTGGCAAAAAAGACTGATTCAGATTGACAAATTTTGCATTTCATAGTTGCTTAAAATTTTTAACTCGCTTGGGAGTGATTTTGTGAGCAAAACTGCCTGAAACTATTGTTAGCGGAGAGGGTACAATTTCTAAAATACCCAATTTTTACAAAATATTGCTCATTCGTAACAAAAATATATTAGTATAAATGTACTATATTAGGGATTCATATGGCCATATAGAGGGTTGAACTATGCCATATTATAAAGGTAGTGCGTAAAGTTAGTAAGCTGATATCCATGTTTTTACCATCTTGGCGAAAACTAAATTCATCGCTGGTTCTCTCCGGAGTTACCTTGTTGTGCTTGTTGGCGATCTCTCTTTTGCAAGTGCCCCATTTAAACCAACTCCTGTCTAAATCAAAAAATGCCTCAGACGCAGATTTAAAAAAGGAAATGGAGGCAGAAAGAGTCCGTTTGAATTTAATTAAAAATATTCCTTCCTTGGGCTTTAATAATTTAATTGCCGATTGGGTAATGCTTAATTTCTTACAGTACTTTGGTGACGATCCTGCACGCGATCGAACGGGATACGAACTCAGCCCAGAATACTTTGATATTATAGTGCAGCGAGATCCAAAGTTTTTAGACTCATATATTTTTATATCTAGCAGCGTTACGATGTATGCCGGTAAACCAGAAAAATCTGTGGCTTTAATGGAAAAAGGATTAAAGTCACTCTCTCCCCAACTGCCAGGAAGATATTATTATGTTTGGCGCTATAAAGGAATAGATGAATTACTCTTTTTAGGGAAACCAAAAGCAGCCCAACGCTCCTTTGAAATGGCGGCGCAGTGGGCTCGCCTTCGTTCCGATCCGGAAAGCCAAAATGTAGCCACCCTTTCTGAAAGAACGGCTACTTTCCTATCTAAAAACCCCAATAGCAAGTTAGCGCAAGCTGGTGCGTGGTCTATGGTATTGGGGAATGCTGTAGACGATCGCGTCCGCAAGCTTGCCATTACCCGTATTGAAGCGCTAGGTGGTAAGGTAAATATCACGCCTGAAGGAAGATTTGAAGTTACCCTGCCAAAAAAAGACTAATCTCGTTCCTGATTAATTGTTTGCGATCGATTACTAACACAATAACTAATCACTAACAACTAATCACTACTCCCGCACTTTCATTACCCATCCTGTCCACCGCGCACAAAGCATAAGTTCCCGGTTCAACAGCAGCAATATTTGTCGCCGCCGAAAAAACTTTCAGCAGCGTCCACGTACTGCCATTTTGCTTATAAAGAGTCCAAGAACGAATATCTGCATTGTTGGTAGCATTCCAATTTAGCTTACCATCTTTAACGATCGCTCCCGTTGGTACAGTCGGCGGTACAGCATCTATCCACTGCATTATCGGTACTAATGCAGGTTGGCCATAAGTCGAGTTTTTGAGAGCATCAGCAATGCCCAAACGATTTTGTAATAAATCCTTCATACTATAAAAAACATTACCCAAAGAAAGACGATCGCTCAAACTGCGACTAATCTCAACTTGTCTGGTAATTTCCGCAACCGTCCAGCTTTTTCCATCCAGCAGTCCCAGCTTATTACCAGTATAAATATGTTTGCCCTTGGGGTTATTTTCAGTCCACCATTTCAGCAAAACAGGATAACTTTGTGCTGGCGGATCGATCCGCCAGTAAAGTTGTGGCGATAAATAATCAACCCAACCTTGTTCCAACCATTTCTTCGAGTCTGAATAAAGCTCGTTATAAGCATCCAATCCGCGAATTTGAGCAGGTTGTCCCGGACGGTAAATTCCAAATGGCGCAATCCCAAACTTAACATAACGCTTTTCGGCGTGAATTCCATCAGCTAGACGACGCACCATTTGATTAGTATTTTCTCGTCGCCAGTCACCTAAAGAAAGTTGCCCTCCGGTTTTTTGATAAGCAGCGTAAGAGTTGCCATCCGGGAAACTTTGACCCGCAATCGGATAGGGATACCAATAGTCATCGATTTGAATGCCATCTACATCATAGCGACGCACAACATCGAGAATTACGTTGTAAGTCCAGTCCCGCACAATTGCAATTCCTGGGTCTACCCAAAGTTCGTTGCCATATTTGCAAACAACTTCAGGATGAGTAACTGTAATGTGAGGGGCGACATTCGGTGATGGTGATGTGGATGTTCTGACGCGGTAGGGGTTGAACCAAGCATGAAGTTCGATATTGCGCTTGTGGCTTTCTGCGATCGCAAACTCTAGAGGGTCATAAAATGGTTCTGGAGCTTTGCCTTGAGTTCCTGTTAGCCCAGCACTCCAAGGTTCCAATTTAGAGTAATAAAAAGCATCCCCTTCTACGCGCACTTGTAAAATTAAAGCGTTGAAGTTTAGCGCTTGTATAAGATCGAGTATCGCGATCAGTTCGGCTTTCTGTTGGGCAACTGAAAGAGTCTGTTTTGAAGGCCAATCAATGTTCCAAGCCGTTGTCACCCATACACCCCGAAATTCGCGTTTGTGGCTAACGCTGACTGTTTTTTGCAGCGTAACTATATATTCTGATGGAATGGGAGTTACCTGTTTGAGATAAACTAAAGCTTGATAAATAAAAGTCGCCACCTCGCCACGGCTGGCAAACTCAAGCGGTCTGAGCATTTGCAAATTGGGATAGTTAACCACCATTTCTGCGCTGGTAGCGATCGCGATCTTATCCCTGGCATAACTGGGAATAAAATTGGCATCTTGATAAATTTTTGGCAGTTCTGCATTGAGATTAACGGTAGTGCTAATTCCCAAACCGCTAACCAACGAAATGAGAGCTTGTACCCTAGTAATCTTGTCTTCCGGACGGAAGCGCCCATCCGGATAACCTGATAAAAACTCAGTTTCGTAAGCTTTTTTTATAGCAGCCGCAGCCCAGTAATTAGAACCGACATCCACAAAAGGTACATACTTTCGCTGCCCGGGTCTCGGAAAAGCTTTTACTACAATTGCCGCAAACTCAGCGCGGGTCATAGCTTGGTTGGGTCGAAAAGTTTTGTCGGGAAAACCGCTCACAATACCGCGCTGCGTTAAGCCTTCTATAAATAAACGTGCCCAATGATTTTGAACATCAGAGAAACCAGTCAGGGAAGTTACCATATGCAGCTAAATTTAGAGTCGTGCATCTGCTCGATCGATCGCAGGATACGTAATGTATACCGACTCTAAATACAGGTAACCGGATATTTGCCAATTAAAGATGAGAATTCGGCATAGGGCATTGACGATCGAAAATTATGAATTTTCAGCAACGAGTTTTTTATGCAAAATTTTAGTACTAACGCATAATAGATAAATGTAGGGTTAATTCATGAATTGACCCTACATTTTATACTCTGCTGAGAACCTATCGAATCGGTTCGCCCTGACGGAACTGTCCTGAAAATTGCTCACCGTTGGGATATTTAATTGTGCCTCTGCCATGAGGTCGCCCACCGCGAATTTCTCCCCGGTAGTTGCCACCCTTTGGGTCTGTGCAACTTCCTCTACCATCGAGATCGTTATTGAAGAACTCTCCTTGACAGCGCGTACCATCTTTAGATACGTACAATCCCAGTCCATTAGGTTGGCCTAAAATGAACTGTCCCTGATAGCGATCGCCACTCGTATATGTGATTGTCCCTCTACCGTGAAACTGACCGTCGCGAAACTGTCCATCGTAGCGAGTGCCATCAGAGAATACAAATGCCCCACTGCCATTAGGCTTTCCGTTGCGGAACTGTCCCTGGTAGCGGTTATCGTTACTGTAGATGAATTCTCCTCTTCCATTCGGCTGGCCGTTGAGGAACTGTCCCTGGTAGCGGTCTCCATTACCGAAAACAAACACCCCTATGCCATTCGGCATACCATTGCGAAACTCTCCTCTGTAGGTATCTTTGTCACTTCCAGTCCCACCGTATACGCATACGCCTCTACCGTTGAGAGTCAGAGAATTAGGTTGAAACGAGCCTTGACAGTAGGTGCCATCTGCAAATGTTACTACCTGTCCCTGTGATGGGAGCGGATGAATAATGTTAGCGCCGATTTCCAAACAAGATGCGGTTAATACTATAATTCCTACTTTCTGAATTGAGCCAAACATGGGTCAACTGTCTCCTATTTATGCCTGCATCTCACTGTTTGAACAGGCCACTTACTCATTTGCTTATGTCTCAATTATTAGCTAAAAGTTTTTTCTTACCCTTACTTAGCATAAAAAATCTTTTTTGGAGCTTTGGCCCAAAAATAAGAGCCACTCAGTCAAACTTAACAAAAATAAATTTATCTTAAAATAAATTAATTCAAACAGAGTTTCCTTAAGCTCAAGACTTATGCAGCAAGCATCTTAGGTCGATCGCCAAACACAGTCTGAGGCTGCAAGCTTTGTCAGGAGCCCTCTCCGAGCCGCCCAGAGCGTTACATCTGCGTTCCCAGAGGAAATGCCTAAGTCCTCAAGCCGTAGGATGAAGCGCATTTTTCTGTAAAATGCTCTATGAGATTTAGCCGAGCCAATATAAAGATCTATGAATTCAGCCTAAACTAGGCAGCAGTTCAACAGGTTGATATTTACGAATCGTGCTTCTCCCCACTCGCGGTATTGAAGCCACCGCTTTGCAAGACCGGAGTCAATGCGCCCGATTCTTTATGGCAGTGGCAGTGATTTTGGCATTCGAGATTAAGTAGAGACTGAGGTTAGGTATTGAGGTTGACCATGAGATTTCGCGGTTTAATCGTTGCATTCCTGGCATTGTGCTTGTGCGTGCTAACTGCTTGCAGTGAAGGTTCGGCAACTGCTACCAGCACCGAGCAATTGACTTACGACGATATCAGGGGTACAGGTCTGGCAAATAACTGTCCGCAGTTACAAGAAACGACTCGCGGTGCCATTCCCCTTAATGCCGGTGAGTCTTATGTAATTAAAAATCTGTGCTTACAACCGACAACTTTCTTCGTGAAGGAAGAGCCCGCCAACAAACGGCAAGAAGCTGAATTTGTTCCTGGCAAGTTGTTGACGCGGTACACATCCAGCATTGACCAAGTACAGGGGCCACTGAAAGTAAATGAGGATGGTAGCCTGACTTTTTATGAAAAGGACGGTTTAGACTTCCAAGCCATCACGGTGCAACTGCCAGGAGGCGAAAGAGTACCTTTCCTGTTTACGATCAAAAGCTTAGTAGCCACAACCCAGCCGGGTGCGGAAAGTATTAATACCTCCACGGATTTTGAAGGTGAATTTAGAGTTCCCTCCTATCGCGGTGCGACCTTCCTAGACCCGAAAGGTCGCGGCACGGCGACTGGGTATGACAACGCAGTCGCTCTCCCAGCTTCAAGCGATGCTGAAGAGCTGACTCGTACCAACGTTAAGCGTACTGAAGTCAAAAAGGGTAGAATTTCGCTGCAAGTGGCGAAGGTAGATAGCACTACGGGTGAAATTGCTGGCACTTTTGAGAGCGAACAGCCCTCGGACACCGATCTGGGAGCCGCCGAAGCCAAGGAAGTGAAAATTCGCGGTCTGTTTTACGCTCGTCTGGAACAGTCGCAGGCGTAAATTGGCGCATCAAGCCCCAATATTTTAAAGGGTCTTGACGATCCGATCGCAAAAAAAGGGCGCATTGCGCCCTTTTTTTCTCTACTCCAGTTTGTTGTCAGTCAACACAGCCAAAAATTTCAGTAGAAATGAGGTTGTATGCTTGGTTAAATATCATTAATCTGTAAAGAGTGACTTCAGCATCGCGGCAAAACAGGTAGTCGCTTAAAGCTATCAGTAACTCCAAAACAAAATATATTTGGGGCTTTATTTGGTTAAGCTTTATGTTCGGGTTGCCTGTGGCTAGTTCTAGGCCATGCAAGAGGCGATCTCACCGCTTAGCCGATCGCAGATCACAGCTTCTTAACTGCCAAGTAAGTAAGACTGAGTTGGGCGTATCCTGGCTTCTTGTATCTACCCCACGAACTCCACCATGTCTACGACTCTATCTCATAGTTTGAAAAATGATAGCTTGCAGCTGTTGCGAGAGTACCAAAAATCGCGATCGGCTGCTGTCCGCAACGAGTTGGTCAAACTCAATTTCGGATTGGTCAGAAAAGAAGCGCATTACTGGAGCAATCAATGCTCGGAAAACTACGAAGACTTACTCCAAGTGGGCTGCTTGGGTTTAATCCGAGCTATTGAACGGTTTGAAATCTGTAAAGGTCATGCCTTTAGCTCTTTCGCCCTTCCCTATATTCGAGGTGAGATTCAACACTATTTACGCGATAGAGGCTCGTCTGTTCGCATTCCGCGACGCTGGCTGACGCTGCAACGGCAGGCTCAAACAGTAACGCGGGAACTGCAAGAGGATCTCCATCGGCAGCCAACCGATGCCGAAGTGGCAGCAGCACTGGGAATTTCGGCACCAGAATGGCAGGAAATTAAATTGGCTTGTCAAAATCGTGCGCCTCTGAGTCTGGATACACCGATAGGAGATGAGGAAGAGGGTTCCACTTGTCTGGGAGAACTCGTTCCCGATCCTCGCTATCGCAGTTTTCAGTTAGCGCAAGAAGACCAGATTCGCCTGCAACAAGCTCTGGTTCAACTGGAAAAACGCACGCGAGAAATATTAGAATTTGTTTTTCTACAGGATTTAACTCAAAAAGAAGTTGCAGAACGCTTGGATATCAGCGTGGTAACAGTGTCCCGTCGTGTCAAAAAGGGGTTGGACTCCCTCAAGCAGTTGATGGGAGGAAGCAACGACTGAAGTCAGGCTCTTTCTATCGAGTCGATCGCACTTACTTCATGCCAGCGACATTTTCTAGGAGTCAAAGTTAAGAGCAGTAGGTATTTTCCCATAACGGAAATAACCTACCAGTCGGCAACACTTGCAAGTTTTTGATAACAAAACTCTTAACTCCAGCTGTACTTTTGAGATATAAATGTACCAAGCACGCGCTTTGTGTCCGGCAATCGGATGAGCCGGCCTTTGTGGCAGATGCAGGTAAAGCTTTTGGGAGACTGGCAATGCGTCAAGTTTCGTTCCTTACCTTTGTAGCGACGCTGGCTCTTTTTACGGGCGGATGTAATTTTTTTGGTGGAGGTGGTGGTGAAAGTAGTACTTCTCCTACGCCTACTACTAGCTCACCAGCCGCTCAGTCACCGACTCCGGAGTCTTTTCAAAGTCCGTTGGTAGAGCAGCAAAATAAACGAACGCCAGCTGCGGTACAACAATCCACTATTGCAGCAGCAACTACTCCAGAATTGATTCCACCCACCGACCCGGATAAGCGCAGGGCAGAGGTGGAAAAGGAAAAGGCTCAAGCAGCAAAAGACCCGTTTGGTTTGCTTCCCATTCCGCCATCTCCCACTCCAGAGGTAGGTACAAACGCTCCCAGCGCTCGCACAACACCGCCTCAAGCAAGTGTGCCTCAAGTACCGCAAGTGCCAATCGCACAAGCGCCGAAGTTGAACGTAAGTGACCAGGCTACCAGCAGAGGAGTTCCTCAACTACCCGATGTGTCAGTAGCACAACCGCCTGCACTGACTGTTCCTCCCACGGTTAACACAAATGTCAATCGTAATGTTAATGGTGTATCTGGAGTATCAGGTGGCGGAGCGCCAACAAAACGAACTACGCTACAACCACAACGCCGCAAGCCAGAGTATACAGACGGACTGGGCAAACTGCCGAAACCCCCTGCATCCACGGTCAGCACGATCGCAAGACAAGGGCAACGCACTCCAGTAACGGCGACCGGAGTCGCTAAAGCCCCAAAACCCACTCAACAGGTGGCAAGAGCAGTAGCGCAACAACCGCAGCGACAACCACCTAAAGAGATCGCCAAAGTACCACAACCTCGTCCCGCTGCTAGCAATGCGATCGCCAGAGCGCCAGAGCGCCCGCAACAAGGAAGCAGAACGCTAGCGAAAGCGCCACAACGTCGTCCCGCTGCTAGCACTGCGATCGCCAGAGCGCCAGAGCGCCCGCAACAAGCAAGCAGAACGCTAGCGAAAGCGCCACAACGTCGTCCCGCTGCTAGCAATGCGATCGCCAGAGCGCCAGAGCGCCCGCAACAAGCAAGCAGAACGCTAGCGAAAGCGCCACAACGTCGTCCCGCTGCTAGCAATGCGATCGCCAGAGCGCCAGAGCGCCCGCAACAAGGAAGCAGAACGCTAGCGAAAGCGCCACAACGTCGTCCCGCTGCTAGCAATGCGATCGCCAGAGCGCCAGAGCGCCCGCAACAGCGACCAAACGCAGTAGCGCGACAACCGCAACGCAGGGCACAAGCAACCAGAACGCTCGCCAAAGCACCGCAACGTAGCCAACAGCCAACCATCAGAGTGGCGCAGCAACCGCAACGCACGCAACAAGGAAGCAGAACGCTAGCGAAAGCGCCACAACGTCGGCCCGCTGCCAGCAATGCGATCGCCAGAGTGCCACAGCGCCCGCAACAGCGACCAAACACAGTAGCGCGACAACCGCAACGCAGTCCGCAACTAGCTAGCAGTGTAGTAGCAGCAGCACCCGCAACAGGGAATCGACAAAATACAGCTCAGGCTACTCCATCTCCGGTTGTTCCCAATACTCCTAATGCCACGCCTAGTACTCCGGCGATAATTGCGCCGCCTCAACCCCCCGAAATTCCCGTACTGCCGACTCCTCCAGACCCAGTTCTGGCCAAAGGAGTTGAAGTTTCGGGAGTGATAGTCATCGGTAATGAGCCGACAGCGATCGTGAAAGCACCGAATGAAGCGACAAGCCGATACGTCAAGGCTGGGCAGCGGTTATCAAACGGGCAGGTGTTGGTCAAACGAATTGACATGGGAGAAGGATCTGAGCCGATCGTGATTCTGGAGCAAAATGGAGTGGAAATCTCCAAAGCTGTTGGGGAAAGACCGCCGACTGCTGCACCATCGGGGGGACAACCGGGGGCACAACCGGCTGCTCCGGCTTCACAACCGCAGGCTACCCCTCCAGGGACTACGGTCTAAGTACTGCTAGAGTGCGATCGACATCAAAAAAACCTCACCCCTTTCGCCCTCTTCCCTCGTGGGGAAGGGGGTGCTATTTATCACCTCTGCGTTTCTCTTAGGGATGTTTTGCTGCAATATATATTAGGAGAACAAAGGATGAAAATGGCTGGAGAAAATCAGAGATATCAAGTTGAATTTCCTAGAATGCCGCTAGCGGTGTATCGGGAACTAGCAACTCATCTGCGTCAAGTGGAAGGGGTGCAAACAAGTCTGATACCGCAGCAGTCTCAGGAATTCGATTACGATCGCTCTCAGGTAGGGAGTCTGTGGATTGAGTATTCAGAAACTGTTGACGATCTATCTCGCCAACGGGTAGAGCAGATTTTACAGTATTATCGGGAACGGTACGGCACAAGGTAAGGAAGAATTTTGGATTTTAGATTTGAATTCAATTTGAAATCTAAAATTTGAAATTTCTCAATTACCGATTACCAATTACTAATTACTAATTACTAAATCATGGGTACAATTCAAGCTTTACGGGGAACGCGGGATATTTTGCCAGAAGAGATCGTTTACTGGCAATGGGTAGAATCTGTGGCGCGGGATATCCTGGGTAAAGCAAGTTATCAAGAAATTCGCACGCCGATTTTTGAGGCAACTTCTCTGTTTGAACGCGGTATCGGGGAAGCTACCGATATCGTTGGTAAAGAAATGTACACCTTTATGAGTCGGGGCGATGAAAAGTATTCGATGACTTTGCGCCCGGAAGGTACGGCTGGTGCTGTGCGATCGTACATTCAAAATAATCTCTACGCTCAGGGTGGGGTGCAACGTCTTTGGTATACTGGGCCGATGTTTCGCTACGAACGCCCGCAAGCTGGGCGTCAGCGCCAGTTTCACCAGATTGGGGTGGAGGTTTTGGGGAGTTCGGATGCGCGAGCGGATGCAGAGGTAATTGCGATCGCTACCGATATCTTACAAACTCTCGGACTGCAAAACCTGCGCCTTGATATTAATTCAGTGGGTAATCCTACTGATAGACAGCAGTATAGACAAGCACTCGTTGATTTCTTCACTCCTTACAGTTCCGAGTTAGATGCAGATTCGCAAACTCGCCTAACCCGCAATCCTCTAAGGATTTTGGATAGTAAGGATAAGCGAACTCAGGAAATCGCCCAGAATGCTCCTAGTATATTAGATTACTTGGGTGTAGATTCCAAACGGCATTTCGATCGAGTATTGCAGCTATTAACAGATTTGGGTATTTCCTATCAGTTGAATCCTCGATTGGTGCGAGGATTGGATTACTATACTCACACCGCTTTTGAGATAATTTCTGATGATTTGGGAGCGCAAGCAACGGTTTGCGGCGGTGGTAGATATGATGGTTTGGTAGCAGAATTGGGTGGGCCAGATACGCCTGCGGTTGGTTGGGCGATCGGTTTGGAAAGATTGACTATTCTGTTACAAAAAATGCGAGAAGCACCGCAACAAGTGCTGGATTTTTATGTAGTTTCTAGAGGAGAAAAAGCAGAGTCACAAGCCTTGATTTTGGCACAAAAATTGCGACAATTTGGGTTTAGTTTGGAGTTAGATTTAAGCGGAAGTGCGTTTAAGAAACAATTTGCTCGCGCTGATAAAAGTGGCGCGGTTGCTTGTTTGATTTTGGGAGATGCAGAAGCAGAAAATCAAACCGTAAAATTGAAGTGGATGACGACTAAGGAACAGCAGGAAATTTCGCAGTTTGATTTGTTCGAGAAGGTGGAGGAATTGCGAAAGGAGATTGATAAAATTAAGGAAAAGCAGTAATTTTCTATGAAACTTCCCAATCCTGAGCGTGCTATTATTGATATAAATAAACTCTCAGGATACAGTCTGAATCCACAACATCCAGATGGGCAACACAAAGCCCGTGTTTTTGAAGCTGCTTTAGGGCTAACTGTAAATGATCTTGAAGAGTTAAGGTTAGCCTTGCTACAAGCTATCCAAGTTTATGAAGCAATTCCCGATCGAAGTAATCCATACGGTCAAAAATATATCGTGGATTTTCATCTGCGTAGACTGGGAAAAGAAGCAATCATTCATAGTGTATGGATAGTTAGAAATAATGAAGATTTTGCTCGGTTGGTAACTTGCTATGTTCTTTGAAAGGAATCACGTTTTATGATAAATGAAAATATTAAATTACTGGATGTAGTTGCCTTACTGGAAGATATGCCAGAATTAAACTTATACCGGGGTCAGGTTGGAACTGTAGTTGAAGAGTACGAACCGGGAGTATTTGAGGTAGAATTTAGCGATTTTAATGGTCGTGCTTATGCTTTGGAAACATTACAAGCTAAGTATTTGATGATTTTACATCATTCTCCCCTTAAAGATGAAATGTTAGTAAACAATTAAAAGGCGATAAGATAGCGGCAAAAAGGGAAATATTAACTCAAGTTGGTAGTTATAAATATTGATGTTTAGATCCCCCTAAATCCCCCTTAATAAGGGGGACTTTGAAGGCAGTTCCCCCCTTATTAAGGGGGGTTAGGGGGGATCAAAAGGGCTTAAAGTCATAACTAGCAACTTGCGTTATTAAGCAATTTTGCAGATTCCTAGCCGCGTAGCCTCCAAAACGCATATTTCCTCAGAAGTAGATACAATATTTAGATATCCGCTTCTGGTATAATCTTTTTCACCGTGACTCCACCTACCAAAGTTACCCCAGGGCAGCCTCTCACTTCTTTACAAAAATCAGGTCTGGAATGGGTCGTTCGCCTGCATGGGGGGAGAGATGTTGTATTAGCGATCGATCTAACGGAAAGTGTAGGCTTAAATGACGAAGGACGCAATCGCCTGCGTCAGATTGTCCAAGATAGCCTGCACCCCGGCGATTCCGTTTACGTCGTTCCTTTCGCCACTACCACAAATCCCCTACCGCCACCTATTCAATTTGGTGGGAAAAAAGAAGATATTGATAAAATTTTGCAAGTTGTACCGCTCGAACGCGATCCCAATGTTCGCAATACAGATATTCAACAAGCTGAATTAACTATATATCAAAATTTTGCTCAAGTCAATCAAAATCGACTGCAAGAAAATCAACCAATTAAACCGCAATCAGTTGTTTGGATTACAGATGCACCGCTTTTCACTTATTCAGGAAATGAGTGGATTGAAACACCTGCTGAAAGTCCTTTTCGGCAAGAAAATTCTCCAGAAAGTCAACAACGGCGCGAGTGGATTAAAGCTTTGCCAATGCACGGTCGCAAATTGGCAATTAGCACTAATGATAATAAAGAATACAACCTGACAGTTGTCGATATTCCTCCCACCGTTCAGGAGTTATGTACTCCCGCGCCGGGAGGGAAAGAAACTTGTTTAGTTACGCCTTATTTGATTAAGCAATTGTGGCTACCTGCGTTAATTTCAGCCATAGTATTTGTTGCTTTAGTGATGGCGGGAATCAAATTTTATCGCTTGCAACGGAAGTGGGAATTAGTTGTAGATTTTACGGCTACGGAAAAAGAAGAAGACCAAAAGTGTTATTTAGCGCACAACAAACGAATTGCTATTGGTGAGTATGATTCTACTTGTGTTGATTCGATTGACACTCCAGGGCCAGAAGTGAGAGGATATTTAGAACGGAAAGGTGAAAAACTTTATTTAGTGCCAACTGGTGACGCACCAATTTATTATAACGGTCGGGAAATTACAGTGCGAACTCTGATTACTGGATATCGGATGAGGTTGAATTGTCCAGATCCTAGAAAGCGTCGCGATTACGAGGTAGTTATTAAAGTGATAAAATAGGAGGAAAATGAATGAGATGAACACACCGATAGCGGATTATGATAATAGTTGGAAACAAGCGAGCGCCAAAACGAAAGAAACCGGGTTTCTGTCTGCTACTAAATTGTCAGTTCCAAGTATTTATGCTAAAGAAACCCGGTTTCTGTGTAAAATAGATTGGGGTCGCGGTTTCCAAGTTTTGGAACAAGAATTGCAACAAATAGTAGGGGAAACTGAATCAGGAAAACGAGTAGCAGATAAACTGTTTCAAGTTTGGCTTTTGGATGGATCGGAAACTTGGGTTTTGATTCATATCGAAATTCAAAGTCAAACGGAATCGGACTTTGCCAAACGGATGTATCAATATAATTATCGAGCTTTTGAAAAGTACGATCGACCTGTGATTAGTTTAGCAATTTTAGGGGATGAAACAAATTCTTGGCGACCATCTGTTTATGAGTATAGTTTGGATGGTTTCCAGTTGCGAATGCAGTTCCCGATCGTAAAAGTGTTGGATTACGAAAGTCAATGGGAGGTTTTGTCACAAAGCGATAATCCTTTTGCGATTATGATTATGGCGCATTTAAAGACAAAAGCGACGATTGGAAATCTCGAAAACCGAAAGCTTTGGAAATGGACTTTGGTACGAGGACTTTTTGAGAAAGGTTACAATAGAAACGATATCGTACAGCTATTCCGGGTGATCGATCGAATGATGGCTTTATCGACGGAACTTCAACAACAATTTAAACAAGAAGTAAATCGCTATCAGGAGGAAAGAAGAATGCCTTTTTTAAGCAGGATTGAAGAAGAAGCAATGGAAGCGGGAATTCAGCAGGAACGCCAACAGACTTTGCAAGTTGTTCGAGAAAATGTAATTGAAATTTTGCAGATGCGCTTTCAAGAAGTACCGCATGAATTTAGTGATGTGCTGAATAAAATCAATGATGTCCCGATTTTGAAACAGCTACATCGACAGGCGCTTACTGTTAGTTCAATTTCGGAATTTCAGCAACTAATTTTTTGAGGTATAAAGAAACCCGGTTTCTCTAAGAAACCGGGTTTCTGAGAAAATAATAATCAGAAAAAGGAGATAAAAAATGACTCAATCAAATGAACGGAATTTTCGAGGAATCAACCGCACAATTTGTATCGGATTAGGCGGTACTGGTAGAGATGTTTTGATGCGAATTCGACGGTTAATTGTCGATCGATATGGCGATTTAAGCAAATTGCCAATTGTGAGTTTTGTACATATTGATACAGACAAAGCGGCGACACAAGTATCTGGTTTGCGATCGGGAAGTACCTATCACGGTGTTGATTTAAGTTTCCGAGAATCAGAGAAAGTTAGCGCCACCATGACATCGGCGGAAGTGACTAATTTCGTGCAAGGAATGGAACGGCGATCGAATTACGATCGCCAAGGGCCATACGATCATATTGCCAGATGGTTTCCGCCGCAATTATTGCGAAATATCAAAGCAGTAGAAGAAGGCGCAAAAGGAATTCGACCTGTAGGGAGATTGGCATTTTTTCACAATTATCGCCGCATTCAAAGCGCCATTCAAACCGCAGAAAATCGCACGCGGGGACACGAAGCAACTTTACTGAAATTGGGGTTAACAGTTGAAGAGGGATTGAATATTTTTGTGGTTGGTTCCCTCTGCGGTGGTACGGGTAGTGGGATGTTTTTGGATATCGCTTATAGCTTGAGGCGTGCTTATAAGGATAGCGAAGCAAAAATAGTTGGTTATTTGATAATTAGTCCTGAGTTGTATGGCAATACTCCTAACATGATTGCCAACACTTATGCTGCTCTCAAAGAACTCAATCATTATACCACACCCAGCAGCAACTTTGAAGCTTGTTATGATATGCAAACTCTAGATATTGTGCGGGAAACAAGACCGCCTTTTGACTACGCTTATTTAGTTTCCAATCAAACCAGCAGCGATTATAAAATTCTCAAACAAGCGAAATTATGCAACGTAATCGCACATAAAATTGCCTTGGATTTTTCTGGTGAGTTAGCACCCGTTGTTAAAGGAATGCGGGATAATTTCACATCACACATGATTCAGTGGGACGATCATCCCCGTCCAAATGTGCAGCGATATTTAACATTTGGATTGGCAGCAATTTATTTTCCTCGCGATATCATCGTACAAATCGCTTTAACTAAAATTAGCGTGAAATTAGTGACATTCTGGTTAAATGGATCGGGACAAAGCCCCGATCCACAAAAGTTATTTGAACAATTTATAGTTCAATATAATTGGCATAGCGATTTGGCGCAAAGGGATGGTTTTACGAGCAAATTAGCAGAAGCAGTGCAAGAAGGAAATAAAACTTTTGTTAATGTGCTTAACGCTTGGAGAAATACTAAGTTAGAGAAGGCAATTAATGAGTGCAAAAATAGGGACGATCGCCAAGGTTTAAGACAGACATTACCTCGTGAATTTCGAGAACAATTTAGAAAAAGCCAACCTGGTGAAAATGAAAGCGTAAGAGGAATTTGGCTGACGAGATTGCTACAGGTAAGCCCAGATATTTTCAAGCAACTTAAGGAAAATATCGATGAATTTTTGGCTAATTTAATGACACCGGGAACTGCGAATTTCTCGATCAAGAGCGGTCGGGATTGGCTAGATGCTTTGCAAAGAGATTTGGAGACTTATCAGCGACAGCTAGAGGAAGAAATTGCTAATTTTGGTGGTATACGCAAATTGGAAGATTTAGAGAAGAAATGGCGGGATGCAGAACAGATAATTGAAGATATCGAGCAAAAATTTGATTTACCTTTGGTAGGTGGAAAAAATCGAGAAGTGCAAGCAGAAGCCAAAAGGGTAGTGAGGGAAGTTTGCGATTTAATCAAACACAATTTTGATTTGGCAGTTACTCAAGAAGCATTGCAAATTATCAATAATTTGCAAAAGCACATTCGAGAGAGATCGACTCAATTAGCTGCTTTCAGCCGATTAGTCGATAACTTGAAAACCGATTACGAAAAAGAGGAAAGCGATCTCAAACAGATGAATTTTGATGAAATGAGCGGCGAGGCAATTTTTGAGGATGAAGATATTGAAAGTTGCGATAAAACTTTGTTACCCAGCAATGATTTTCGCTCCCAGTTAGTGCTACTTAGTAAACAAGTAACAGAAGCAGCGGGAGTCGAAGAATCGATCGCGTATTTAATGGAGCGCACCAATCAAGAGCAACTGCAAAAACAAATTGACCTGAAAGTAGACAGTATGTTTGGCTCTCGCAGCAATCAAATTGTCAAATCAGTCATTAAGCGTTTTATCCAAAAATACACAGGTTCCACACCGCGTACTCGTTTAGCACAAGTTAAAAAGGAAGCCGAACCTTTGCTGCGTTTAAATTTGAGCGATCCTTACTTCCATCAAACACCAGCAAAAAGAAGTGATTTAGTCGGATTTAAAGATACTGACGACTCAGAAGTTCAGCAGTTTAAAACCATTCTAACCAGCGATTCAGGTATTTCGGAAAATGCGCTCAAACCAACTCAAGCGGAAGATGAAATCTTAATCGTAACTGAATATGCTGGGTTTCCGCTGCGATTGATTAGCGGTTTAGAAGGGATGCGAAATCCTTATATGCGCGAGCAAAATTTGGGTGGTTTTCTGCACAACGATAGTCGGATTTTGTTTACTGATATTATTCCTCCAGATGACAGAATCATGGAAGAATTGGAAGATATTTTCTATCCTTGTTTGGCGTTTGAGTTAATGAAAGAGAACGGAGAGAATCAGCAATTAGAGTTTCAATATTATGATGAATTGCGCGATCATTATAATCAAGCTTCTCTCAGTCAAGTTTGGAGTCAAGCTTTGGAGGAATTGGCGAATCGACGCGATATGACTGAAGCTTTGAAGAGTTTGCTTGATAATGCGATCGCTAATATAGAAAGACAGCCAAACCTATGGGAAAAACACTACTTACCCAAACTGCGGCAATTTGTCGATCGCATTGATGAATTACCAGAAGATGACCCCAATTATCCCTACCGAGCAACCGTTGTCGGAGTTCCCGGAACTACTGATACTCCACCTAAAGAGGGAATTATCAATCGCTTCCGCAAAAAAATGGATGCGCGATTTAAATCTTCACAACAAAATTCTCAACAACGCACCAACACGAGCAATCGAGAAATAGTTCCTGTCGATGTAGTTTTTGAGTCAGCCGAAGATTCTCAAGATCCCAGACTACAAAGGGAACTCGAACTCTTAGAACAAGAGTTGAGAGATGATTTGATTACCCGAAAAGGTTACGAAATCAAACGTCAACAAATTCTGAAAAAATACTCTCAATAATTTCGGTATAAGTTGGGTTTTGTTACCTCAACCCAACCTACCAACTTACCACCAAAACTCAGGGATGTATGTACGACAATGTTTGCAAATTTATAACTGAAGAATTCACTGCCGATATTGCCACTTGGCTGTTAGGTTCACCAGTCCAATTAACGGAACTGAGTCTTTCTGAATTATCCTTAGAACCAATTAGAGCAGATTCTCTAATTCTTCAAGATGTTGATAGTAATTTGGTACTCCATTTAGAATTCCAAACCGATCCCGATCCTGATATACCTTTTCGGATGGCTGACTATCGCCTGCGAGTATATCGCCGTTTCCCCGAAAAACGGATGCGCCAAATAGTCATATATTTGAGGAAGACAGGTTCCCAATTAGTACACCAAACTTCTTTCGTTTTAGAAAGAACAACTCACTCATTCGATGTGATTCGTATCTGGGAAAGACAGCCAATAGAATTTCTCAATCCTAATTGTGTGGGATTATTACCATTTGCGGTGTTAAGCAATACGGAAAATCCTCAAGAAATCCTCAATCAAGCTGCACAATTGATTGAGGAAATACCAGAAAGAAAGGTGCAACTTAACTTAGTGGGTACTACCGCAATCTTAGCTGGGTTAGTATTGAAGGAAGAGGTCATTAAAACAATCCTACGGGAGGACGTTATGAGGGAATCAGTGATTTATCAAGAAATTTTGCAAACTGGATTACAACGGGGTATTCAGCAAGGTATTCAGCAAGGTATTCAGCAAGGTATTCAGCAAGGTATTCAGCAAGCTACAGAACAATTTGCGCGTACTTTGTTGCAAAGAAATATGCCTGTAGAGGAAGTAGCTAGTTTGACGGGACTAACAATTGAACAGGTACAAAGTCTACAGGATGCTGTGGATAATCAATAAATTATAACGTGACCGGGTTTAACCCGGTCACACCAAATAACCAACTAACTAAAACTATATCCTACGGGAGGACGTTATGAAGGAATCAGTGATTTATCAAGAAATTTTGCAAACTGGTTTACAACGGGGTATTCAGCAAGGTATTCAGCAAGGTATTCAGCAAGCTACAGAGCAATTTGCGCGTAATTTGCTACAAATAAATATGCCTGTAAAGGAAGTAGCTAGTTTGACGGGAATGACAATTGAACAGGTGCAAAGTCTACAGGATGCTGTGGATAATAACTGAATTGTCAGGCGCATCTCAATCCTCGCTCCCAAGCTCCCGCTGGGAGCGAGAAAAAGAAAACAGTTTATTCTCGGAATCTTAAGGTTTTCTTATGCCACCAATACCGCCTTATTTAGTTTTTCTGACTGTCGTCCTCGTTGTTTTGCCATCAGTAATTGCTATTTTATTGCGTTTAGCGTTGCATCAACATTTGGTGCAGCAAGTGGCTAAGGTGAAAATGCTCGTCAACGGTAACACGAGTATCAAAGAACCTCGGATTGTGGAAAACCTTAAATCGAGATTTAAAGAAGCGAGTAGTAATTTAGAACAAGTCAATACAGCAGCATTAATAGATCAAGTTTACAGCCAAGAGAAAGTGGCGGGGATTTCCAGCGAACAAATCGACTACTTTTGCCGTATTCTCCCAAATTTATTGCTAGCATTTGGATTGCTGGGGACTTTTCTAGGCATTACAATTAATTTAACTGCATTGAGTCAGACGATCGCACAACCTGACGCCAGTAATGTTAGCACTTTAGTGCAGAAATTGCAAGAACCTTTACAAGGTATGGGAATTGCCTTCACCACTAGCTTAACTGGAATATTTTTTAGCGCTTTATTAACAGTAATTAACTTCCTCTTCAATACTAATTTAGCCAAGTATCAGCTTATTACTTCTCTAGAAGATTATCTCGATAACGTTTATCATCCCACACTACAGGGTCAAACTCGCCTAGATAAAATAGTAAAAGGTATGGCAGATTCGTTTGACCACTTCTTAACTAGATTTGGACAAACTGTGCGAGAAGCAGTCGAAAGTTCTCTCAAAGCTAAACTGCAAGAAATTTTTGATGCTAATATTGAAGCTACCAAGTTAGCCAAAGAAGTATACACCAGATTAGCCGAATCTTCTGGTACGATATCCAGCGGTGCAAATCAATTTAAAATATCGGCTAATGAGTTGGGGAATGCTGTGGCGGCGATGATGACAACAGCCGATCGATTTAACCAGGTAGCCGAAACCTTTGAGCATAGTCAATTTCCGCACAGATTAGCAGACGCGACAGCAGATTTGGCTAGCACGCAAGCCGACTTTTCCCAGTCTGCTTCTATTTTAGCAGAATCGGTTCAGTCAATTAAAAAAGCGCTGAAGGATCTGCGACTTTCCAGTCAGCAGTTATTGAATTTGCAAGAAGAAGTCAGCAATATTAATCAAAATTCCGGGCAATTTTTAGAGTTGCATCAAAACCATCAAAAAGCTCTCGATGAGATTGTTGTGCAACTCCAGCAACGATTACCGAATTTTCAGTCTGTTGCTGAACTACAGCAGCAAATTATCTCTAAATCAGATAATTTGGATAAAGTACAAGTTGAATTGACAAACTTAGTGGTGACGCTGAGGGAATATACAGATGGTGTTACTTTGGGAATTCAATCGGTGAGCGATCGCATTTCCGAAAGCATCAATAACCAATCCGAAAATACCAATTCCCAAATTAAAATTGTCATCGAAAATATTCAGCAAGGTATCAGCCATCTCAACGACACCAAATACGAACTTTACAGATTGAGACAAACCTTGGAAAAGCGCTCGCCTAAAGATATAGATGAAGCTAAATTAGATGAAATAGTTGATAAATTAAACAAGATATAAAATTTTTGATTGGGAGTTGCGATCGTGCGTCGTCGGTCACGCCATCTTGATGATAACGAAGACCTCAACATCTGGCCAGCTTTCACAGATTTGATGTCTAACGCCTTTATGATTTTGAGTTTATTTTTGTTACTAGCAATAGTAAAAGCATCCATATTACAGTCTACCTCAGAAGAGATAATTGACAAGCTGCGTCAAAGTGAAGATAGAGTGGGAGACTTAGAAAAACAGCTAGCTAATTTGCAGCAGCAATTGCAGCAAAAAAAGAATCAAGTTACTAACCTTGAAGGACAAGTTGAAAGACTGAAATCGCCGCCTATTATCGTGATTAAAGATTCCGGAGAATATAAATTTGAAGTGGGTAAAGCCGACTTACCAACAGGACTGCGTAGCAAAATAGAAAATGATTTCGTCAATCAAATCGAACGCTACGCAACAGAATACCAAGGCTATATCGTAGAAGTAATCGGTCATACAGACGGGCAAAAAAATAGTAATAGATATAGCAGTTTAGATGATAAAATAGAAGGAATAGCCAACGGCGAAAATGCCAGTGCAATTCAACTAGGATCGAACGCAGATTTGGGTTTGATGCGAGCATTAGCAGTCGTTCAGGTACTGCGGGATATGCAAAAAAAAGGTCGCTTAAAAGGATTAGAGTTTCGCGCCTACTCCGCCGCACAATTGGTTTTGCCAAAAGGTTACATTCCTCAAAACGATGGCAATACTGATGAACCTGCGCGGCGGCGAATTGAAATTCGTTTTACTCCTCCTGGTGTGGAGAGATAAAACAGGTATTTCAAGGTACGTTGTTGCGCTGAGAGCGCCAGAAATAATCCCTGAACGGTTACACAAACTCATCCCACAAATGGTAATATTAGCGGAGTATTGGTTGGCAACAAATATGGATAACGATTTACTGGCTTTTCTGGCAGGTGTTGGCTTTCTAATTGTCTATCTCATCTTCTCAGCCATGACTGAAATGGGCACGAAATTGCCTTGGAAGAAATAGAAGCTTATCCGGACAGTACGAGCGGGAGATTTTCTTACCGCAGATGAACGCAGATGAACGCAGATGTATTTGCGAAAATTATCGCTTTGTCATGGCTTTTCGGATAGTTTGTTAGGGATGGAAATTAGTTTAAAATTTCATAATGATATCTAAATAGAGATGTGAATAAACAGAATATGGAAAAAAACCAAAACCTCGTTCTTCCCATTATGGGCTGCGGTACTTGGGCATGGGGAAACCGCCTGCTTTGGGGATATGACGAAAGTATGGATGACCAACTGCAAACCGTCTTCAATCTTTGTGTGAGCAACGGTGTCACCTTATTTGATACGGGCGATTCTTATGGAACTGGCAAATTAAATGGGCGAAGCGAACAACTTTTAGGACGCTTCTCTAGGGAATATCAAGGTGCTGGCAAAGAAGATATTTGTATTGCTACAAAGCTGGCTGTTTATCCGTGGAGATTTACCCGCAAATCAATTATATCGGCTTGTCAGGCGTCTGCCAAACGGCTGGGAAAAAATGTAGATTTGGTGCAAATGCACTGGTCTACAGCTAACTACGCTCCTTGGCAGGAATGGCGGCTTTTGGATGGTCTTGCCGACCTTTACGAGCAAGGACTGGTAAAGGGAGTGGGGTTATCAAATTACGGATCGAAACGGCTCAAACAAGTGCATCAAAAATTTGTCGATCGAGGCGTTCCCATTGCTACTCTGCAAGTTCAATATTCACTCTTATCTACCTATCCCGTCACCGTATTGGCAATAAAAGAAGTATGCGATGAATTGGGAATAAAACTGATTGCTTACAGTCCTCTAGCACTGGGTCTGCTAACAGGCAAATACTCGGAAAAAGGGCCGTTCCCTAAAGGCATCCGAGGTCTGCTGTTTCGGCAATTATTGCCAGGAATTCGATCGCTTTCCAGCTGTTTGGCAGAGGTAGCGCGATCGAGAAACAAAACAATGTCCCAGGTGGCAATCAACTGGTGTATCTGTAAAGGAACTATTCCCATCCCAGGCGCGAAGACTGTGGAACAGGCGAAGGAGAATATTGGCGCTTTGGGTTGGCAACTAGACTCTGGGGAGATTGCAGAACTGGATAAAGCTGCTGCAAATACAGATAAAAAAATGGTGCAAAACATTTTTCAAACTAAGTAAATGCTGTGGTTAGTGGCGTAATCTAGTTAAAAGCGCTATTCCTGATTGGACTAGCTTTTCCGATCGAAAAATTGCCAATCCTTATAACATAATGACTCTCACACTTTCAATTAACAACGATCGACGGCTGCAACTCGCTCCCTTAGAGATACCTACTCGCCTGTTGCTAGGCCCTGGCCCCTCTAATGCCCATCCCGCCGTCCTCCAAGCGATGAATACGCCGCCTGTAGGACACCTCGACCCAGCATTTCTGGCGTTGATGGATGAAATACAAACCTTGCTGCGCTATGTTTGGCAAACGGAAAATTCCCAGACCATCGCTGTCAGCGGTACGGGGACGGCGGCGATGGAAGCAACGATCGCCAATTCTGTCGAACCCGGCGATGTAGTTCTAGTTGGTGTAATGGGCTACTTCGGTAATCGCTTGGTTGACATGGCCGGACGCTACGGTGCGGACGTGCGAACCATTAGCAAACCTTGGGGAGAAGTGTTTTCCCTCGAAGAACTCCGCACTGCGATGGCAACCCACCGTCCGACAATCCTCGCTTTAGTCCATGCCGAAACATCCACAGGAGCGCGTCAACCTTTGGAAGGTGTCGGCGACTTATGTCGCGAATTTAACTGTCTGCTACTCGTAGATACCGTAACCAGTCTGGGTGGCGTTCCCATATTTTTGGATGAGTGGGGAGTTGACTTAGCTTATAGTTGCAGTCAGAAAGGGTTGGGTTGTTCTCCCGGCGCTTCCCCGTTTACCATGAGTCCGCGTGCAGTAGAAAAATTGCAGCAACGTCGCCAAAAAGTAGCTAATTGGTATTTGGATATGACGTTGTTAAGCAAGTATTGGGGAAGCGATCGCATCTATCACCATACAGCCCCCATAAACTTGTATTATGCTCTGAGGGAAGCACTGCGTTTAATAGCAGAAGAAGGATTGGAAAACTGTTGGCAACGCCATCAAAAAAATGCCGAATACCTTTGGCAGGGACTAGAAGATTTGGGATTAACTCTCCACGTTCCGCGAGAATTTCGTTTGCCAACGCTGACAACAGTTCGCATTCCCGAAGGTGTGGATGGCAAAGCAGTATCGCGCCAATTACTCACCGAATACAACATTGAAATTGGCGGCGGACTTGGCGAACTGGCGGGTAAAGTTTGGCGTGTTGGTCTAATGGGTTTCAACAGTCGTCCCGAAAGTGTCGATCGACTCTTAGAAGTATTGCGTCAGGTATTACCCAAGTAGTGGGGGAGTGGGGAAGTCAAAAGTCAAAAGTCAAAAGTCAAAAGTCAAAAGTCAAAAGTCAAAAGTCTAGGACTTACGCATCAAGTATGAAATGTAGGGGCAATTCATGAATTTCCCCTACGGTAAATCAAGGGTTTCAGGTCATTTTTGCCTAAGTCCTGAAGTCAAAATTCCTCCCTCTTCCCTCTTCCCTAACCCCGACGCCCTTTTTTGACTTTTGAATGAGTGACTTTTGACTTTCCCGACGCCCTCATTTGTGTCGGATATAATCGTAAATTCCAACATACTGAGCGCCGGGATGGTTCCAGGAGTAGTCGTATTCCATACCCTGAATCACCAGTTTGCGGAATTCTTTAGGTTTTTTGTACCACAAATTAATTGCACGATCGAGCGCCGATTCTAAAGCTTGATTATCTGTTTGGTAGAACACATAACCATTGCGTTTCTCTAGCGGTTTGTTTTGGTCGTAGTCGCGATCAAACACGGTATTGACAAGACCGCCAACTCCGCGCACGATCGGCACAGTACCGTATTTCAACCCAATCATCTGCGTTAATCCGCAGGGTTCGTAATTGCTGGGGACGACAATCATATCCGCACCTGCATAGATTAAGTGGGCTAACTCTTCGTTGAAGCCAATTTCTATGTGACAATCTGGGCTATTATTCAGGTGCTGTTTTTCATGCCAGAAATGGTCGTTAATCCCAGGTTCTGTAGCGGAACCCAACAACACAAATTGCGCCCCTCGATTTTGAGCGTAATAAATGGCGTGATGCACGAGATGAACGCCTTTTTGATCGTCTAAACGACCGATGTAGCAAACGATCGGCTTCTGGGAATGACCCAGCCAAAGTCGCTCTCGTAGGGCTTTTTTGTTCTTGAGTTTTTCTTCCAGATTATTTTGAGAGTAGTGATAGGGAATATAGCCATCGACTTCCGGATTCCAAACATTATAGTCAATCCCATTGAGAATCCCGCCAAATTTGTGCTGGTGTTTGTGCAAGGTGTGACCCAACCCACAACCAACTTCCGTGAAACGCGCTTCCCAGGCATGATGGGGCGAAACCGTGTTGATATAGTTGGAGTAGACTATACCCCCTTTCATCAAGTTGATCGCCGTTGCATTTTCGTCATCCCCCAGGCGATCGATATCGTAGTAGTATTCTTGTCGATACAGACCAGTCACCTCAAGTAAGTTAGCACCCGCAATCCCTTGGTGTTTGAAGTTGTGAATTGTGTAGCATACCCGCTGATTCTCCAGTCCGTGATATTGATATATCTCGTACAGCATGACAGGAACTAAGCCTGTTTGCCAGTCATGGCAATGGATGATATCGGGACGCTTATCAGTTTTCAGTAGAAACTCTAAAGCTGCTTTGCTGAAGAACGCAAAGCGCATATGATCGTCCAGACAACCGTAGTAACAGCCCCGATTAAAAAAGTCATCGCTGGAGTGGGGTTCAATAAAGAAACACAGCTGTCCGTGTACCCAGCCGCAATCCACAGAACAGTTAATCGCACCGCCATCCCAGGGCACTTCCAAGTCGCTATATGCGTTGTGCATTCCCCAAATATGGTCATAGCGCATACAATCGTACTTTGGCAGAATAATTTCTACCCCATGACCCCGAATTCCTAACTCTCTGCTAAGCCCGTAAACAACATCGCCCAAACCTCCGGCTTTGATGACGGGAGCGCATTCAGAGGCAATTTGTACGATGTACATCTTTCGTCCTCACCTATACGAATCTTCACCTTTACAAAAGATAATATTTTCTGGCAAGCAAGTAACCTAGCCAGAGATACCAAATTTACTGCCTAAACTATCTTGACAAAATGACCTTTATAGACTCTCGTTCGGGGCTTAAATTGCAAATTTTAAATTTTCGAGATGGAATTAGCACTGTAGTGAACGATCGCTTTAGCAATCTTGTCTTGAGAATCCAACACCATCACTTCTGCTGCGAGCATTTCTTTAACGCTGCGATAGTAAATAGTTAAGCTTTCCACACCCGTCAATATTTGCAATAACTCAAACTTAAGCTCTGGATAAGTATCAAGCCCTTTTGCAAAATAAGACCTTAGCGCTTCTTTACCTTTAATAGTGCCAGAAGCATCACCCAACAATTTAATGATGAATGGGGATATAAATTCTATTTCTTCGGCATAGTGGGACATAATAGCATCCAAATCGTGGCGGTTCCAACTTTCGATCCACTCTTGCCCTATTGTTTTGGCTTTATCTTCAGAAATCATGTCTAACTTACTGCCTCTTCCGTACTTAGAGCGCCATACCTAAGAGAATTGACAATCACCAGCCTAGCAACCACATGGCGCGATCGGCTACCAAAAGCCATGCGTAAGTAATATCGCGTAAATAAAGGCGATCGCATCAGTAGAGATCGGTAGCCGAACAGGGATAAGGCAACGGTAAACACTTAGGTTAATGAGTAAATTTTTGTAAAAAGCTCCGGATTTTTATTTGGCTAGTGCGTAGAAAGGAATAAAAGCTTAGTATTTTCAAGGTAGTGTATGGATTCCAGGCAGTGTTCGGCAGTAGACCAAATTCCCGATCTAGTTCCTAACCTCAAAAATATCACCGGCGCGATTACTCGCCAAGAGATTTTTGGTGCTCCCCTGGAAATAGACTCGGAAGATACACTTCTCTTAATCGATGAAGATGGTTCTTTCTATTTCATGAACTTACCATAAGGCGATCGTCTTAAATATTCCGTTAAGCGATGCAAGTATGTGCAGGTCTCTCAACCGTAAATGCTTATCTTGTCATCTAGAAAAAGCCATATGGTTCTGGCAGGACGCTCGATCGCTTCTCGATTTAAAACACAATCTTTCTCCACATATTTCAACATTCACGACTGACGAGTAACTCGAATCAACTGACCGCTTAATGTTTCGACTGAGGATATTGCTTCATCAATCCGGTTAGCCAGCCTTTGCCAATTATCATCTTTTGTACAGACAATGATACCTTCGTGCATTGGTTGTAACTTATGAAGCCTGATAAAATCATGTCGATTAAGCGTCAAAACTGCTCGATTGTTCGCGATCGCGAAACCTAACACCTCTTCATCCGGAATCCGCTGATTAGCATTTCCTGCCTCCTGTACCGTCAAGACATCATGACCCAAAGCGCGTAGAAATTCCACGACTGGGAATGGGAATTGTTCATCTGTATAGAAACGTGCCAAAGTTCAGGCTTCCTCTTGTTCTCGAATTGCTTTTTCAATTTCATCAGAATTTGCATCAGCATAAGCGAAAGCATTCACTAAGTCTGTAGCCGTAACATCGGGATGTCCCTCAAGGATTTTTGCATCGCTTGCACCATCACGACGATAACTTACCAGCAACCAAACTGGAATTCGAGTGTGTCTGATACAGGCTTCGCCACCCATTACCCCGGCAGTTTTCTCTATTCCAGGCCATTTCTCGGCTAAACTTTGGGTTAATATTTGTATTGCCTGAACTTTCTCATCAGGAGTCAAAGAAATTAACTGTGCTTCTAATTCTTTTAGTGTCATAGTTTATCTAAACGATTCTCTATTTTAATTTAATTGATTAGATCTCTCTTCTGCCTTCCAAAGCACGCGCCAAAGTCACTTCATCTGCGTATTCTAATTCGCCGCCAACTGGCAAACCAAAAGCAATGCGAGTTACTTTTGTCAAAGGTTTCAATAACCCGCCTATATAAAGCGTTGTTGTTTCTCCTTCTATACTGGGAGTGATTGCCAAAATTACTTCTTTAGTTTTTTCTCGATCGACTCTTCGTAGCAAAGGCGAAACATTCAATTGTTCCGGGCCAATTCCATCCATCGGCGAAATTACTCCGCCGAGAACGTGATATTTACCTTTGTATTCCCGCGTTTTTTCCAAAGCAATCACATCCCGCGAATCAGCTACTACACAAATGGTAGTGCGATCGCGATTTTGGTTGCGACAAATTTCGCAAATCGGCTCAGCAGATAAGTGAAAACACTCTTGACACAAACCAACTTGTTTTTTTGCCTCAATCAAAGCTTGGGCAAGTGCTTGCACTTCATCTTCCGATCGCTTCAGAATATGTAAAGCCAAGCGCTGAGCCGTCTTAGGGCCAACTCCAGGCAAACGTTGCAATTGCTCGATCAAACGAGCCAAAGGGCGTGTATAAACCATATAGTTAGGGTCTAGGGGATAGGGACTAGGGCGTCGGGCAGAGGGACAGAGGTCTTATTGTAGCGAACAACGAGCGATCGATCTCCCATCGCCCCACAAGTCCAACAAGAGCTAGAAATCGAAGTAGATATAAGGCAAACCTTCTTTGGGAGCCAGCTGCCAAACGGCGTAGAGGCTTAATGGCACCAAGAAAATTTTGATCGGCCAATTCAGTTGTAGCTTCATATTGCGATGCAAGGCAAATCCGATCGCCATAAATGCAACTATTCCCCAAAGCAGCACCGCCAGTTGGAACGGTTGCAATCCCAGTGCTTCCACGTAAACTTTCTGTGCAAATTGAACATCGGCTTTATGTCCCCACAGATGCTGAATTACCCAAGCCGCATCTTTCAAGTTGGGCAGACGGAAAAATATCCAGGACGCGAACACCATCAACTGAGTCAGCAGCCATGCCACAAGCGTACCCGGTATACTTTGCCACCAATTCTTCAATGGGGAGAAACGATGGGATAGAGCTTCTGCGAGTCGGTGAACCACCAAAGCCAAACCGTGCAATCCCCCCCAGACAATAAATCCCCAAGCAGCACCGTGCCAAATCCCGGCGACTAGCATCACGATCGACAAGTTCAGGCAGGTGCGTACCAAACCTTGCCGCGAGCCGCCCAAGGGAAAGTATAAATAATTACGCAGCCAATCTCCCAAAGTCATATGCCAGCGCCGCCAAAAATCGGCAATGCTGGTAGAGAAATAGGGGAAATCAAAGTTTTGGGGTAGATTCAATCCCAGCAGGATGGCGCTACCGATCGCAATATCAACGTAGCCGCTAAAATCCAGATATAGCTGAAGTCCGTAGGCGAGGATCGCTAACCACAAGTCACCGCTACCTGTACGCTGCAAGTTGTCAAAACAAAGTTTGACGAAAATGCCCAGATTATCGGCAATGAGAGCTTTTTTAAACGCACCGCAGGCAATCAGCCACAATCCTTCGACAATGCGATCGCTACTGGGAAATCGCACTGCATTCAGTTGTGCCGCCAAGTGATGATAGCGAGTAATCGGCCCTGATATAAGTTTGGCAAAGAAAAACTTGTAAGCCGCAAACTTGAGAAACTCCTTAGTAGCGGGCGCACCGCGATAAACATCTATTAAATAGGCGATGCACTCAAAGCAGAAAAACGAGATTCCCAACGGTGCAATTAAATGAAGCGTCACCAAGCTAGCCTGTTCTTGAATAACTGGCAAATTCAGCAGCGCCCCAACAGTATTCAAGAAAAAGGGCACATACTTAAAACCCAAAAGTAACAAAACATTCAGGACGATCCCGAATCGCAAGATTTTCAGGCGTCGTTTATCCCAGTCCTGTTCTATATATTTCCACTCTTCATTAGACAGATGCCAATCCGAAGGATTTCGTCTCGGTACGGCACGTTCTCCTAAAGCAATGCCCAGACGAAAGTTAATCAGAATAACGACAAAAAGCAAAGGAATGTACTGGATTTGCAAAGTGGCATAAAAAGCCAAACTCGCAATCAAAAGTACCCACAATCGCAATCCCTGGTTTTGAACGAGCCAGTAAATTGCCAGGACACTCAGCAAGAATATTCCGTATAAGGCTGAAACAAAAGTCATTGCAGGGTTATAAAAGTCAAAAGTTAAAAGTCAAAAGTCAAAAGTTAAAAGTCAAAAGTCAAAAGCAATTAAATCGCCGGAAGTTGTAATTAAGAGTTGAGGCTATGTACTCTTAACTGGTCAAGGCAAAAGTAAAAATCAAACTCTTCTTTTTACTTTATACTTTATACTTTTTGCTTTTTGACTTTTGACTTTTGACTTTTGACTTTCACCCTTCCCCTATTTTTTGGGCCAGGGAATCAGCGGGTCTTGAGCCAGTCGTTCGGACACGGCGGTGGCACCGTAGCGGTTGAGGTGACTGGGATCGGAGAAGTAGTCATGGCGTGAGGGCCATAACTGACTCCAGTTGCGGAAGATAAATCCCCGACTGAGGGAGAGGCGCAACATAGACATTTGAAATTCTTGCTCGTACTTAGTCCGCAATGGGTCTAAGTATTCTTTTGTCAAGGGTAAGTTTATAACAACTACAGGAATTTGGTTTGCTTGGGTGAACTGGAGGAAAGATTCTAAAGCGCTGGTTTGGTTACCTGCCAGCTGGAAGCTTTTATAGTCGTTGTCGTGTTCCCCCGTAACTTTGGTGTGCTTTTCGTAATAGGTAGTGGGATTGAAGCGCAGAGTCAAAGGCAAGAATCCATCCCAAGCGATCGCATTCTGGAACAGTATCGGCGACGCTTGTTGGTGACGGTCATTAGCACCAAAACTCAATGTATCGGCAAATTGCTCGCGCAGCATTCCTTGCAGACGATCGCGCTGTTGGTAGGTAGAGGATATAATACCCAAAGACTGATTCAACCACTCATCGATCGCTTGCGAGTTAATAAACATTTGACCGCTTGCCCCCGGCAAACTTGATGTAGCGGTGAAAGGTTCTAAATTTTGAGCAGCTTGGCCATCCAGAAAATTTTGTCTGGGCAATGTACCGGATACCAACTGTTTGTAGGCAGGTGATGCGGCGAGAGCATTGTAGGTAGCATCTACTCTACCGCTGTTAAACGCACGGGCACCATCTGCCCAAATAATCATTTTCGGCAATTGTTCTGGCGTCAAACAGCGGCGCAGCAGCATATCTACCACTTGGGCAGTTGCACCGTTGACACCGAAGTTAAACACTTCCAGTTTTCCATAACCCTCTGCGGCTAAGGCTTTCTGCAACGCTTGCGGATCGACGCCCCGTAATGCCCTGGAACTGCCGACAATCAGAATATCTGGCGGGCCTTTCTGGGCCACGCGCTGCTGGTAAAGGGTCAGCTTTTCGTCTAACTGACGGTTGTTGAAGCTGGGGTTTGGCGATGGCAGGTTAGTAAAAGAAGTTGTACTCTCTACCGTATCTACACTGGCTGCGGTTGAATCCAGTTTGGTAAATCCTGAAGAATTGAATACTTTGGTATTTTGAGTAGGCGTTTGCTTGAGGGAAACTTGGGGTAATTTTAAGGAATTAGCTGCCGTGTTTGTTGCCTTTTGTGCTTCCTCATCGCTAGTTTCTTCAGTGTCTTTGACTAATGACTTTTGACTGAGGACTAAAGACTCTTTGAGCTGAATCTCTCTGTTTTTGAGCATCTGACCCAGAACTAAATCCACACTCCAAGTCAGCATAATTCCGACCGCGCCCCAAACCAAAGCCACCTTAACTCCTTGGTAGCTTGCTTGACCGGGTAAAGAGATAAGATTTTGAGTTTGGACGCCAGGAGTAAAGATTTGCGATCGCACCAGCGCGTCGAACAGGGCCTGCTTTTTCGACTGCCAACTGCGCCCCAGTTTATTTTCTGCCGATTTGCTTACCGACTGCGAAACCGCCTTTGCCTCTGTCGCTACCGTGACATCGCTTAACCTTGCTCCCAGAGAATTTCCCAAGTTGAGGTTATCGGTGGTCACCTCTTCCACGTACTCATCGCTAGTGGCAAACTCTGGCGCAATTTCTTCTGCTTGGCGATGTCTGGAGGTAAAATCGACTCCATAGTTCCACAAAGGCTGTTTTTGACCGGCGCGACGGCCATAAACTCTGACACCGGAAATGCCGGGTATTTCCAGCTCGCGCACAAAGTTAGCCGTCGGCCCAGCTACCTGCCGCTGCACCGGACAAACCGCCCCATCCGTCATGATGTGGAGCAAGTCTTCTTTGCGTCGCGCTTGTACGCGAATGCCGCCATCTGCCAAACGCCAATCCAGGTCTGGGTTGAGCATTCGTCCCAACAAAAATTCGATCGCTTCTTCGTCTCCCGCAGCTGCGAGATCCTGTGCCGAGGTTGCTAATTCCGGTTGACTTGCTGCCGGTAAATTCAGCCAATCTACCCAAGCTGGGGATGCGGAATCCGATGGGTTGCCGTAAATAATAGCCGCTTGAATACCTCTGGGTGCAAGCGAGTGCAAAAGTGATGCGATCGCATTAATCGCGGACTGCTTATTGGGTAGGGGAATATTATCGGTAGTAACACTGGCAGATTTATTCTTACCCGTACAGGAAATATGCAGTGTAGATTCCTTTAACACCGCCGATACTTCCATATGCAGATGCTCTGTCGCCCCATCGAGCCATCTGGCGATCGCTTCCTCGTCACCCCAAGCCGCCCACTCCCGGAGCATTTGCTCCGGCGGGGTCAGATCCACGCGCAGCATCCAATCGGGAGTTTCTTCACCGCTCACCTGACTGATAATTACAGCATCCCGGAATCCCTCCAGGTGCAAATCTCGTAACTTCTGGGCAATTGGGGAAGCCAGCAATGACCGATCTGGACTGTAGGCAGATTCGCAAAATACCCAAAGGCGACGCTCTTTTACACTTGAGTTTGCAGTTCCAGGTGATAAATTGCCATGATTTTTTCGCAGGCTTCTGGAGACAACCTTTACCCGCACTCCTAATGACTGGAGATTTTCGCCCAGTACGCGGGCGATCGCTTCCGGATGTCCCCTGCGAGCCAGACTCTGAGAAGATGCAGCGGCTTCCACGACCTCTGCCATCCTTTCAGAGAGAATTTCCTGACTGGTTAAAGAATCTTCTATTGATATATCTGTCATTTTGCGGACGCTGCTGGTTAAACCTGCTTCTGGAACCGAAGCTTTCCTTGAATGCGCTTCCAGATATCGGTTGAGATGATTTAGATCGATCGGCTCTGTCCAATCTGGGCGCTTTTCACCCAACTTGCGACCGTAGAGAAACGCTTGGGCGAGCTTTGGTCTTTCGCCAGCAAGCAGGTCATCAATATTTGCGGCACTCATCGCCAAGACCAATTGCGTCACCGTTGTTTGCCTGTCGGGACACTCTCGACCCTCGCAGAGAATATGCAGCTTGTTTCCTCGTATCCGGACTCTGACTTGCATTCCGGCAATTCTGATTGCCCGGTTGACCCATTGCTCTAGGGTTGAGGCGTTGTTCGCCAGTTTGCGTTCGTTGACTTTTACCATCAGGGCGATATTACCTGAGTTTTTTTGTAATTGTCATTTGACCTTTCGATCGCCGATCGGCCAGAGCGGCTGAGTTGAAGACGACTGGAATTATAGCCTGTTCTGATGAGTTTACCAAGGGTATTGGCGATCGATACCAATTTGGATTCATCAAGCTTTCCTTCTCTGCTGTTATGCCCTGCTCTTCTTGTCTTCTTCCTTTGATATATGATATTTATAATCAGATGAATGTAATTATCCCGTGAGATTTTACTACATCTGCTACATCTGTTACATCTGTTACATCTGGTGCCAAGCCCGCTCCAACTGGCCCAAGATCTCCCAATCCCCTCATCCCCTTCAAATGCCCAAACGCTGTTTCAGCGTTATATCCAGATTTAGCAACAGTTTTTAACACTCAAAATTTAACATTTATGAGATTCTGGAGTTGTTAAATCGCCAAGATTTCCAGCTTTACAGCTAAGCTGGCAATAGTTTAACCGATACTTTCAGCACCGAGTGCGATCGCAACTAGCCCCGACACCCTATTTCTCTTTTGACTTTTAACTTTTAACTTTCCAGCCCCGACGCCTATTTTTCTTTTGACTTTTAACTTTTGACTTTCCAGCCCCTAGCCCGCTTAAACACCATGCCATCAAACAGCACAAATCGGCTCCAAACAGAAACTTTCAACGTTCCTCAAGCTATAATTCCCACAGAAATATTGCTGACTCTGGCTACAGGGCCATTGCTTTTGGGGATGTTATGTGGTAAAGCAACACTAGACTTGATCAAATCGCTGGGTGAAGCAAGCGAAGAAGTATTTAGGGGAGATCGCTTACCAGCGATCCCGTTTCCCGATAGTCCCCAAGAGCAAACCGAATAAAAAAGATCCGCCTTGGCGGTCAGTTGGTCTTATACGAGACTAATTGATTTAACTTAACCGCATAAGATTGTTGATTGTCCCACAACAGCTAAACCAGATCCTATGAGCTCCTTACTCCAGTCCGACCATCAGGCAGTTCATCTTACTGCGCCATCAGATCTGTATCTGCGCCATCGCCTCAAAGTGGTGGAAGACTTGTGGGAGTCGGTTTTGCGATCGGAGTGCGGTCAGGAACTGGTAGATTTACTAATGCAGCTGCGATCGCTTTGTTCCCCAGAAGGACAAGCAACGAACGAAAATGAAGCGGAAGTCTCCAAAGTTATTGAAAGTCTCGATATCAACGCCGCCATCAGAGCAGCCAGAGCATTTGCGCTATACTTCCAGCTGATTAACATCGTCGAACAGCACTACGAACAACGAGCGCAACAGCTATCCTTAAGGATGGCACCCGCACCAGAACCTGCCGACCCGGCACTGCAAGCATTTGCCAAACTGGATGCAGAAGCGAAAACCGCCGTACCAGGAGGCGACTCCCTCGAAAGAACTTGGCAAGAAACAAACGGACAGAAGCGTGAGAAAGGCACTTTCCAGTGGTTATTTCCCAAATTGCGTCAGCTGAATATGCCACCCCAAGTTATTCAGCGCCTCATAGACAATCTCGATATCCGCTTGGTGTTCACAGCTCACCCCACAGAAATTGTCCGCCACACAATCAGAGACAAGCAACGACGCATAGCCAGAATTTTGCAGCAGCTAGATGAGGTGGAACAAAACTGGCAAACAACTCACTGTAACCTCAGCTACTCTAACTTGGGAGAACAGCTGCTAGTTACCGGAAATCCACCCAACTACGCAGAAGCTTCGCTGCTTAACGCCTCCGAAGTTTCCTGGGAAGCAACAGCACTGCAACAGGAATTAACGGAAGAGATTCGTCTGTGGTGGCGTACCGACGAACTGCACCAGTTTAAGCCTTCAGTACTCGATGAAGTTGACTATACCCTTCACTACTTCCAAGAAGTTTTGTTTGAAGCGATTCCCCAACTTTATCAGCGCGTCGAACGGAGTTTAAGCAACGCCTTTGGAAATCTGCGTCCTCCCAAACACAACTTTTGTAAATTCGGTTCTTGGGTAGGAGCGGATCGAGATGGCAATCCTTCGGTGACACCGGCAATCACCTGGCAAACAGCGTGCTACCAGCGCCATATAGTATTAGAAAAATACATGAAATCGGTAGAAAAGTTGATCGCTCGCTTGAGCTTATCTTTGCACTGGAGCGATGTATTACCGGAACTGCTCGAATCTCTGGAGCAAAACCGATTGCAAATGCCAGAAGTGTACGACCAGCTATCAATAAAATATCGGCAAGAGCCATATCGGTTGAAGTTATCTTTTGTGAAAAAGAAACTGGAAAATACGCGCGATCGCAACTGGCGGCTCTACAATAGCGAAGATGGTCAACTGGAAAAGCTCAGACAAACTCAACCAGGCACATACTACCAATCAGCCGCAGACTTTTTAGCGCAATTGCGACTAATTCAGCGCAACCTCAAGGAAACCGGTTTAGTTTGCCGCGACTTGGAAAATCTGATCTGTCAAGTAGAAATCTACGGCTTCAATCTCGCCCATCTGGATATCCGGCAAGAAAGTACCCGTCACTCGGATACGATTAATGAAATCGCCGAATATATGCAAGTTTTACCTCGACCCTACAACCAATTATCAGAACAAGAAAAAACTGAATGGTTGGTGTCGGAACTGCAAACGAGACGGCCTTTAATTCCCAGAGAATTGCCATTTAACGCCCAAACTTGCGAGACGATCGAAACCTTCCGCATCTTGCGCCAACTTCAGCAAGAGTTTGGCTTGGAAATCTGCCAAACTTATATTATCAGCATGAGCCACGATGTCAGCGACTTGCTGGCGGTATTGCTGCTGGCGAAGGAAGCGGGACTCTACGACCCCTCCACAGGTGTCGGTACGCTGCAAGTAGTACCCCTGTTTGAAACTGTGGAAGACTTGAAGCGGGCACCCCGCGTCATGCAAACTTTGTTTGAATTGCCGTGCTATCGCATATTGCTAGCTGGCGGTAAGTCCGCAATGGCAAAGAAAACTCAGGTCGGAGAAGGAACTCAGGACTTACAAGAGGTGATGTTGGGATATTCCGACTCTAACAAAGATTCCGGTTTCTTGAGCAGCAATTGGGAAATTCACAAAGCGCAGAAAGCACTGCAAGCGATCGCAGAAAGTTACGGCATCAATCTTCGCATCTTCCACGGACGCGGCGGTTCTGTGGGACGCGGCGGTGGCCCTTCCTACGAAGCTATTTTGGCACAACCCGGTCACAGTATCAATGGGCGAATTAAAATTACGGAACAGGGAGAAGTGCTAGCGTCGAAATATTCCTGGCCGGAATTAGCGATCTACAATTTAGAAAATGTCGCTACGGCGGTAATACAAGCTAGCTTGTTGCGAACGGGGTTTGATGATATTCAACCCTGGAATGAAATAATGGAAGAATTGTCAGCTAAGTCACGCGCTCATTATCGCGCTTTGATTTACGAACAACCCGATTTTATCGATTTCTTCCACAGCGTTACGCCAATAGATGAAATCAGCCAATTGCAAATCAGTTCTCGTCCGGCGCGTCGCCGATCTGGTAAAAAAGATTTAAGTACTCTCCGCGCTATTCCTTGGGTATTTAGTTGGACGCAAAGCCGCTTTTTATTACCAGCTTGGTACGGTGTCGGTACGGCACTTCAGGAATTTTTGAATGAAGACCCGCAGGAAAATTTGAAGTTAATGCGCTACTTCTATTACAAGTGGCCTTTCTTTAGGATGGTAATCTCTAAAGTGGAGATGACTTTATCAAAAGTTGACCTGCAAATCGGTCAGCATTATGTGAAGGAATTGTCTTCACCGGAAGATTTGCCGCGCTTTGAAAAGCTGTTTGAGCAAATCAAGAGTGAATATTATCTGACTCGCGATTTGGTGCTGACGATTACCGATCACAAACGCCTTTTGGATGGCGATCCGGACTTGCAGCGATCGGTTCAATTACGCAATGGTAATATTGTACCGTTAGGCTTTTTGCAAGTGTCTCTGCTCAAACGTTTGCGCCAAAGCAAGTCTCAAGCTGCTTCGGGAGTAATTGACTCTCGTCACAGTCGCGGTGAATTGCTGCGCGGCGCATTGTTGACTATCAACGGTATTGCTGCTGGGATGCGGAATACAGGTTGATGGTAATTGGTATCTTGTTGCGCTTTAGCGCTAAGGCGCAACAACGTACCAATTTAATTGTTTTGTCCGAATTGCGATCGCAACTCTTCCAATTCCTTATCGATTTGGCTTTTGGCTGTGGTAGAATGGGGTGACGGCGTTTGCGGCGATGGCGATGGCTGATTTTTTTTAGGTGCGCCCGGATTGAGAAACTCCGTTTTTAATTCCGCTAATTCATCATCAACTTTACTTTTAACTGGAATCGCTGGCGTAACGGGTGATGGTTTGACAGCAGCAGGTTTTGCAGGTGTTTGCGGTTTTGGCGTTGCAGCGGGTGGCGTTTGCACATTCAAATCTTTAAGAACTTCTGCAACGGATTGATAGCGACGGTTAATCGCATTATCCAACATTTTATCTAAGATGCGAGATAAGCGATCGCTTACCGGATTCTTCACAAACTGTCGCCATACCCAAGCATCTTGATTCATATCGTATAAATCGAAAGGCGACATCCCAGTTAACAGATGAATACAGGTAACTGCTAAACTATAAATATCGCTAGAAAAAACAGCCCTACCCCTGCTTTGTTCCGGTGCGACATATTCCGGACTGCCGATACTGGTGCCAGTTTTCTGTAAAGCAGCGCCAGTGGCGATTTTGGAAGCACCGAAATCGACGAGGAAAAGTTTTCGATCGCTTTTTCTCCTGATAATATTATCGGGTTTGATATCGCGGTGAATCACCTGATGGCTGTGGACGAATTGCAAGACTGGCAATAAATCATTGAGTAATTGCAGAATCTGAGTTTCGTTGAAAGCACCTTTCTCTGCTAGTTCTTGCGATAATGTTTGTCCGTCGATGAATTCTTGGATGAGATACTGGTGATTATCTATGGTAAAATAAGCTAGTAAATCGGGAATTTGGGGATGTCGTCCCAATTCATCCAGTTGTACCGCTTCCTGAGTAAATAACTCAGATGCTTTCTGAAGATTACTCGCACCTTGCACTAAAGGAAAAAATTGTTTAATTACGCAAGGGGGTTTCGATGGTTTATCTTCATCTACCGCTAGATATGTGATGCCAAAACCGCCTTGTCCGATCGGTTTGATGGCGCGGTAACGGTCTTTGAGAATTAATTTTGTGCCACAATTGACGCAGAAGACGGCGATTTCTGGGTTTTGGGGGTTTGGGCAATAAGGATTGAGGCAATAACTCATAATAATGTTATTTTAGATTTTAGGTTTTAGATGAGGACTTACGCAAAGAAACCGGGTTTATTAGAAAAATCGTGGTTTTTTCAACTAGATATCGACGAAGAAACCCGGTTTCTGGCTTCGGGGTGCGTAAGTCCTGTAGATTTAGGAAAGTCTTGCACACTAAGAGTTTAACGTGATTTTGTGGGGAGTGCGATCGGAACCCCACCCCCAACCCCTCCCCGTCTACGGGGAGGGGGGAAAGAATTGCAGTCACAGATGTAGCATGGAATTTGGAAAACGCCAGCGGGATCGATCGCGGGACATATTTGTAGGGGCGAAGCATTCGGGCGACAATTTATGGCACATAACCCTAGATTTTAGATCCGAATGCTTCGCCCGTCCCTCACGCAACCGATACAAACGGACACGATATCACCTATAGTCCAACATTTTATACCGGAATGCGAAACTGCTGAGTGGGCGATCGTCCTTGCTTCGCCCGTCCCTCACGCAACCGATACAAACGGACACGATATCACCTATAACCCAAGATTTTATACCGGAATGCGATCGCCCACGGAGCAGGGCGATCGTCAACTCTGTCATTACAGAGATTAAGTTGGCAGAGGTTATCTGCGGGGGGAGGGCGAAGCATTCGGATATGAAAACCTCGGTTTTGATACCAGTATTGTCGCCCGAATGCTTCGCCCCTACATTTACGGACGGATTCTACCGCGCATCCCCAATCAAAATAAAAGGCGACCAATAATAAGGATGGCGTCCAATTTGAGTTAACTTCGCTTTTTGCAGCGCTTCCCCTTTGCTCATCCCATTTTTGATATTCTGATAAAACTGAATCATAATATCCTTTGTTGTATTATCTTCAGCATTCCAGAGACTCGCCATCACCGCTTTTGCACCTGCACGTTCAAATATATAGGCAAGTCCGGCAATTTCTTCGCCGTTCGAGTTAGCTTGCAGGGCGGTTTGACAAGCGCTGAGGGTGAGGAGTTCGGTGTTTTGCAATCCTAATAATGCAGCATCGGCAATATTTAATTGTTGATCTGCAAATAGCAAAGTATTCGCTTTCATACCTAATTTTTGACAGCCTTCGGGTTGAAAACAGCCGTGTGTTGCTAGGTGCAGGAAGGGAAAGCGGGGTGCAAAAGTTTTGAATTTGTCGAGGGTGGCGTTGTCGTGGAAAAATGATTCGCTACCGGGGAAGAGTTGGGCGATATTTCTCACTTCTTCTTCGGTTCCGGGTAGGTTTTGCGGGTCGCGGGGGATGGGATTTGCTAATGCAAAAACGCCTTTTTGTAGAGAGTTTCGAGCAACTGTTTCTCGATTTGAATTGAGGAAACGACTGGAAAGACGGGTGAGATAGTTGATGGGATATTTCTGGATTAGGTATTGGTTGGTTTGTTCGTCAAAGAGAGTTTCAAAGGGGATATATCGCAGTTTTCCTGTGGCGATGATGCTCAATTGTTTGGGGGAGAATGCTTTGATTTTGTCTTCTACTGGGCGAATTAGAATGTTGTAAATTTTGGCGCTAGTTTCGATGTAGGTAGCATCGCCAGGATTTTGCAGTTGTTCGCGGTATTCGGTGACGAGTTTATCGAATTCTGTCGGGTCGATGGGGTTTTTAATTACGCTCAGTTGGTCTTTGGTTACGATAAATATGGCTACGGTATTGGGGACATTTTTGACATTGGTTAGCAAGACGGGTTGAATTACAACCGTTCCGGCGGGGATAGAGGATCTCAGTTTTTCAATATCTGTGAGTGTGGTTTCAAAGAGTTCGGCAATTTCGGGAAATTGGCGGGAGATGTCTTCTGCTAGTTTGTTGTTTTCTTCTTGAAAAGCATTAATTTGCTGGGATAATTGGTTTGAAGGATTAGACTGAAACTGGCGATATAGAAATTGAATTTGTTCGTTTTTTTGATTCCATTGGTCTATTAATTGCTGTGCTTGTGGGTTACTAACTTTGACGTTAATTAGGCGGGTGTAGTCGGCGAGGTCGGCTGTGGTGAAGCGGTTGGCGTATTGGAAGGCTTTTTCTGGTTGGTTTTGGTCGATGAGGAGGGAGATGAGTGCGATGTTTCTTCCTGAGTTATCCTCCAAAAATTTGCGTCGATTTTCCTTCTGTAAACCTGCTCGCATTTCTAAAGTAATTGCAACTGATTGTTCCCAATTAGAGATAGCCTGTGTTGATTGTCCGATGTTTCGATAAACTGCACCAATATTACTCAGAGTAGTAGCTTCACCAGCACGGTCATTCACTTCCCGCCTGATTGGTAAAGCCTGATTATAGTATTTCAAAGCTTCTTGTGGTTGTCCAATGCTGTCGTAGACTCCACCAATACTATTCAGAGTAGTACCTTCCCCAGCACGGTCATTCACTTCCCGCATGATTGGTAAAGCCTGATTATAGTATTTCAAAGCTTCTTGTGGTTGTCCAATGCTGTTGTAAACTAAACCAATATTATTCAGAGTAGTAGCTTCCACAGCACGGTTATTCACTTCCCGCATGATTGGTAAAGCCTGATTATAGTATTTCAAAGCTTCTTGTGGTTGTCCAATGCTGTCGTAAACTGCACCAATATTAGTCAGAGTAGCAGCTTCACCAGCACGGTCATTTACTTCCCGCAATATTGGTAAAGCCTGATTATAGTATTTCAAAGCTTCTTGTGGTTGTCCAATGCTGTTGTAAACTGCACCAATATTATTCAGAGTAGCAGCTTCACCAGCACGGTCATTTACTTCCCGCATGATTGGTAAAGCCTGATGAGAGTATTTCAAAGCTTCTTGTGGTTGTCCAATGCTGTTGTAAACTGCACCAATATTATTCAAAGTAGTAGCTTCACCAGCACGGTCATTCACTTCCCGCAATATTGGTAAAGCCTGATTATAGTATTTCAAAGCTTCTTGTGGTTGTCCAATGCTGTCGTAAACTAAACCAATATTATTCAGAGTAGTAGCTTCACTGGCACGGTCATTCACTTCCCGCAATATTGGTAAAGCCTGATGATAGTATTTCAAAGCTTCTTGTGGTTGTCCAATGTCTAGGTAAACAGCACCGATATTATTCAGAGTCCTAGCTTGACCAGTGCGGTTATTCGCTTCCCGCACGATTGGTAAAGCCTGGTTAAAATATTTCAATGCCTCTTGGGGTTGTCCAATGCCTTTGTAAACTGCACCGATATTATTTAGAGCCATAGCTTCCCCAGCACGGTCATTAACTTCCTTATAGATAGCGAGAGCCTGATTGAAGAAGTCTAATGCTTCTTGTTTTCGCTCAAGTTTGTTATAGTTAAAACCTATTCGTAGAAGTGCAAATGCTTCAGCTTCTCTAACGTTGTATTGCCGCGCAAGGGCTAGAAAATGCTGAAGTGTTGCTATAGCTTGTAAAGGTTGTCCTTGTTCCTCCTGTTGATCTGCTTGCTCTAAAATTTGCTTTATTTCTTCAACTTCAGGGTTTTCACTTTGCCCCCAACTAGGTCGAACCATCAGCGGAACAGTCAGAGGAGTCAAACAAACACCCAAAGCCAAAACACCACTAATAATGCGTTTCATCGCCGCTCTTCCCTGGAATTAGCAACCCTAATAAGCAACTGCAATCAAATTAAAATAACTTTAGCTTTTCTCTCTTTCAGCTAGTGCGATTTATCCCGCAATCCCTCAAGAAAATCGTCATCAATACCGAATTCTTCCACATTGTTCTCTTGCCGAAACTGTTCTAAACGTTCCCAGAATGACACCTTAGCTGAAACAGCTACTTCCTCAACAGGAATTATTTTACCATCTCTACTACTAGCAAGTCCCGCTTCCACTGTTTGCCTAACGTAAATTGCATACATCAAGTCATCCCAGGTAGAGTTTTCAGGTAAGCTATCGATTAATTGCTTGGCTGCTTGTTTGATATTCACCGTTTCCATAATTTACCTCGTAGTAAACTTTACTTAAAATTGTACTATCATTTAACTAAAACACTTGCGGCCAAATTTCCGAAATCGGCAATTCCCAACCAGGAAATAACTCTGGGATAGTCATCGTATTATTTTCACTTAACACAATTGCCTCACCAGTAGAGCGATAAACCGTCACAGTTAGTTTGTCCGGGTCAATTAATATCCCCACCTGCGTACCCAGTTCTAAAAACATTTGAATCTTCTTTTGTAGAGGCGGAATGCTATCGGAAGCCGATTTTACTTCTACCATCAAATCGGGGACAATTTCAGCAAAAGAACGGGGTAATGGATTGAGTCGTGCAGCAGAAACAAAAGATACATCTGGCCCTCGTAAATTGCCATTTGGCAATCTAAATCCCGCACTTGACCCAGTAACATAACCGAGTTGGCGCGGTAGCACCCAGCTTTGCAGCAAAAATACCAATCGAGCGATAATCACTTCAGATATATAATCTGATAAACCCATAACTTGAATTTTTCCATCTACGAGTTCGAGTTTATAATCAAGTTGTTTTTCTTGTAAGATTAGTTGTAAATTTTCTAAGTCTTCGACGGAGAGATTCATAGTTTTTTATTCCTCTGTTAACCAATCTTCCAATTGCAACTCTGGAATATTGATGAAGTCCTTAGTATTGTGAGTTACCAGGATATCTCCACGCGATCGAGCTATAGCAGCAATTAGCGCGTCTAATTGCCCTGTAGGTCTGCCGATTCGTTTTAACTCACCCTGAATTATGCCGAATTCCTCTGCTGCTCTTTTATCAAAGCTAACAATTTGTAAAGAGCTAAGAAATTGATTCAGAGTGTTTAGGTTCCGTTCAATTCTTCCAGAACAATATACACCCTTATAAAGCTCTGCTACAACAATTGTCGAGGTACAGCAAAGCCTCAATTTGGCATCGAATTCGGCAATTGCTTTCGGAAATTTGTTGATTATAGCAATACAAATATTGCTATCTAATAAATACACAATTACACCACCTTCATTTCGTTAATTTTCTGTTGTTGTAATTGGCGATCGAGTTCGCGTTCCCTTTCCAAGAATTCTGCTATCTTTGTCCATTCCTCTCTATCTTCATCAGTTAGAGTGTCTAAAAATTCTTTCATTTTTTCCACCTTTTCTTCATCACTCATTTGCTGAATTACCTCAATCTCGATATTCACCTCTTGACCATCAGGAATATTAATTTCCTCTGACAGTTCAATGGTTTTCCCCCGTTTGATGCCTTTGATTTTCATCATTTTTTCCTCTTTTTACTCCAAGTATTATTCTCATTTATCTCATTTATTATCTGCGGTTGAATTTGGCGATCGAGTATTAATTATCCCTCCATCATTTTTCCAAATATTTTTCTTCCTATTCCTGAATTTGTGCGGCTTTTCGTCTGGCATTACCTCTTTGCCGCGCTTCTTCAAAACTGCGATTATTCTCAGCTTCTAGCCTGCTATTCAATTCATCCAAGTTCGCGATCGAAATATCCCATTGTTTGATTGTTTCGCGCATTCTAGCAACGGAACGCGCCCTAGTTTCTGCGTCAGGAATTCTGGGTTGATGAGTCATAGTAAATTCCAATTACTCTTAATTTCCCGAACATTAGCTGCGGTGGCTGCTAATGCACTCGTCGCTTCATTAATAGAGCGAGCAAGTAATTCTAGCATATCACGACTTGCCACAGGTTGCGCGTCATAAATACGCCGCAAAGTTACCGAGAATCGCGAATAATATAAATCTGCACGTTCTCGAATATTTTGTAGTTCTTCTAACTCTGGAATTGTTTCGTCTGTCTCACCGAACTGCTCTAGTAATGTAAATTCTACAGATCTTGCTTCATCGATTTGCTCTAATAATTGCTGCTGTAAACTTAGAACAGTTCTCAATGTTTCTGCTGGTAATCGTGCCATTTATACCTTCTGTTTGTATAACAATTGGCATTATACCATTCAATGAAAAAAATTCCAGATAAGGCTTTATCGTTTTCATTTTCATGTTATCCTCCCTGCTAATATCTAACAGCTTACACGATTAATCTAATACGGCGTTGCCATAATAGTCATCGTCCTTTTTTGCAAATCAAATTGAATTTCATCTACTACATAAGTTCTATCTTTTGCCACCGAAACAATCCCCTGCAATCGCAATCTATTAACTACAGGTGGCCCCAATCTGACTTCGGCTTGACCTATCATGGGGTCTTGCACGCGAAAAGCATTCAGGGGGACACCACTCCAGACCGCTTGCTTGGCTGCGGGTGTAGTTCCATCACCTCGGATAACTGGCTGCCCACTAGCTTTGTAAACTAAAGCACTGTCCCTAAAAACCACTTTCTTAACTTCGCTGAGGGGTATCGAGGTAGAATTGCTATCTCGCTGAAGCGATAACTTTTGGGAATCGATCGCCGTTACGCGCCCACTCCACGACTCACCACTCTTGAGAAAAACGTCTGCTAAATTAGGCAATGCGACAGGTACAGGTGCCTCATCTGCGTTAACTTGTGCAGTAAGTAAGTTTCCCGTCGGTACATTCTGACTGGTAGCGGCGTGGGTATCTCCCGTCAACTGGGGCGCTGTCGCTACAAGTGCCACAGCTAATATCTTTAAAAAAGTTTTCATAGCGTCGGCAATTTTTTTACTGAGCTACACTTATTTATTATATTTCATCTATCTTTTGCGTGATTTTGTGTCCCCAACTCCCGAATCTACCAAGGAACTAAATATTTTAGGCAAAGTTGCCAGCGTTGTTGGTTTATTAGGTGCTGCCCTTTTCTTTACAGGTTGGATTTATCGCTGGTCATATTTCTACTTTTTTCAGTTGGAAATAACGACGCTAGATTTACCGCCACAATCATTTCTGGTCGTTCCATTACAAGTATTTTTCGGAAGTTTCGCATCTGTGGATAGCTTCTGGCAATTAGGTAAAACAGTATTGGTTGCTATTGTCACGTTTATCTTAATTCAACTAACACTCTGGTTGCTGCAATTTCTCAGCATTTTGATTGCCAAAATACTCAGATGGTTGCAATTTTTAATTGCTTTGGTGTTAGCGGGATTGATTTGGTTGACTATCAAGTTAATTGAGTATTTAAACAAACAATTAGGCAAGTACCAAAAGAAGTCTAGTTCTAAACTTGTTTCTCCCACTCAAAAACCGAGGCTATCTAAAATTATTATTTGGTTACAATTACTAGCGGATTTTATCATTAATAAGTTGAGTGCGATTAAATTTAACCCGATTAATTTTCGTCAATCTTTTTTGGATGAAATTATCATAGTTATAGGAATTCTGATTGCCCTATTTTTGCTAGCGCGGGATCGAGGTACGATCGATGCAATACGAGATGCTGGCCCAAATTCTACTTTACCTGTGGTCACTTTGGTAACGCCTGAAAACCGTTTACCATTAGGACGAAAACTGGAGAATGAGTTTAGCAATCCTCCTTTGAAAGGCTATCGTATTATTGGCGATCGAGGTTTATTTAGAAATATACTAGGACAAGAACAAACAGATACTACTAACCCCAAAAAGCCGATCGTTTGGCGTTTACTAATGGAACGTGGCGGTTGGATTTATCTATTTCCCGCCTTACCTCCAAATGCAACTCCTAACGATCGTCCTCCTGTTATCGCGATTCAAGAAAGTACATTAGGCGAACAATTGATGATACTTAGTCCCGATGTCTCGAAAATGCGATCGCCCTAATAATTCATTGCATCTAGATCCCCGACTTCTTCAAGAAGTCGGGGATCTAAGCCTAAGCAGCAAATCACCATAATCTCTGAATCGGATAACTATCAAAAATAGCATCAGCGCTTAAAATCGGTATATTCTCCACCATAGCTTGTGCAATTATTAAGCGATCGAACGGATCGCGATGATGTAAAGGTAGAGAAGCGATAATATCAATATGCGCCAAATTTATATTCAGCAATTCTATGCTGTTAGAGCTAAGTTGCTGCTCTATGAACATCCTAAATGGTAAGCCAAAATTCAGCTTACCTATGCTTTGTTTAACTGCCATTTCCCATATACTGGCTATACTCAGCAAAGGTTCGTTATTGCCATCATCAATCATAACCCTTACTGTAGCACTAAGTTTAGGGTTGTCCATAACATACCAAATAAAGGTATGAGTATCTAGCAGTAATCTCATTGGAGATAGTCCTCAAAATCTGCGATCGCTTCATCGAAATCATCTGATATTGTTACCAAACCTTTGGCACTCCCAGCTTGACGGCGAGGCTTACTTGGCGATATTGGACTTAATTTTACCACAGGCTTATCGTCTTTGGTAATGACAATTTCTTCACCTTTTATCGCTGCTTCAATTAAAGCTAACAAATCTTTGGTTGCTTCATCTAAAGTTATTTGCTGCATAGCTGTTACCTCAGAAACAATTATTTCTCCATCATAGCTGTATTATATACTAAGCTGCTAATTGCGTGGCGATCGGTCAAGTTCATTAGGTACGTAGTTGCGCTTTAGCGCTAAAGCGCAACTACGTACTAATACCATCTTATTCTTCTACTATCTCAAAATTAACTCCTTCATAAATATCGCTTAATGGGATTTGGAAATCTACCGAATCTAATGCTAAAACTCCATCAGCGGATTCGTAATAAGTTAACAACCATTTTCCCTCAGAAGTTTTCACTAATTGCTCGATATGAAATTTGTATTGATCGATTAAAATATATTCGCGGAATTCAGGAATCGATCGATAATAATCAAACTTATCTCCTTTATCATAACTTCTGGTTGAATTCGATAAAACTTCCACAATTAGTGATGGATTAGTAACAGTAGTAGTTCCAGCACCCTCATAAACTGGTTCCGCCTGAATTATCATCAGATCTGGATAAAAATATTTGCGATAACGCGGCACCCACAAACGTACATCAGCTATAAATAACTCGTAATTTCGCCCTCGCAAAGCAAATTTTAAGTGGGCAAATAAATTACCTGCAATTTTGTTATGATTAGTTGTTCCACCTGTCATCGGTACAATTTCTCCATCATGGTATTCACTTTTGTACTCAGCAGTTTCTTCTAGCGCCAAATATTCTTCGCGGGTGTAGTAGCGTTTTTCTGTTTGCGTTTGCATATTATTCTCCCTATATTTACTAACGAACAATTATCATTGCCAACTACTCAAATTCAGGTGGCCACAATTCCGAAACAGGCAGTTCCCAACCAGGAAATAATTCGGGAATAGTTAAAACATCGCTATTGCTTAATTCAGTTTCCTCACTTCCGCGACGAATAATAATTACTTTTTGCTTATCTGGGTCGATTAGTATCCCAACTAAACTTCCCAGTTCTAGGAAAACTTGTATCTTTTCTTTAAGTGGTTTAATTCTGTCTGTCTTAGACTTAATTTCAACTGTCAAATCTGGAACTACTCGAACAAAATCGCGAGGACTGGTTCTGAGTCTTTCTGCACGAACAAAAGAAACATCGAGAGCGCGTAAATCGGCCTTTTCGTTAGGTAAAATAAATCCAGCACTTGAGCCTGTTACCCGCCCCAATTTGCGCGGCATTACCCAGTTGTTTAAAAAAGTAATTAGCCTACCTGCGACTTCCTCAGAAATGTAATCAGATGGCCCCATGACAATAATTCTCCCATCTACCAATTCCAATTGGTAGTCTAAATGTGCTTCTTGTAGTTCTGTTTGCAGCCTCTCTAAGTCTTTAACAGTCAAATTCATAAAAGCTTCCTCAATTACAAGCTGCTTTAAATTCCGATTATATCATAAATTATTGTTTTTAATTTCCATCTCCGCGCCAGAAATAACGCAACCACCACTGACCTTTAGCACGGATAAAACTGACTCGATAATCCCTCGGTTCGTAATAAACAAATCGATTTTGTACCCATCCTTTTTGGCCGTTTTTTAATACAACTGGCGTCCAGCCATCAGGAGAGTTTATTGCCTGTTGCAACCGTTGGGGCAAATTATCAAAAGTTTCTTTATCAAATTGGACGATATCTCTAGAAAGTTCGTCTACTACAGGAGAACCGGAACCTGGTTCTGACCTGACATTGACATTTTGACCTAAAATTGCTACTTGTTGTTGCCAACCGAATTTATAAATTTGTTTGCCGAAGGTGATTGGACAAAACCATATATCGGAACCGAGTTCTTGTTCGGGTTCTGTTGTGTCTGGGTCTATAGTACAGCCGGCAGTAATTGCCTTTTCTAGGTACTGCCAAAAAGGTGATTGTCTGTTATCAATATTATAAGTATTGAGATCGATCGCACCACCAAAACCCCACTGAGTTTTGGCATTGACAATATTACGAATAAATTTAGCATCGCGTCGCTTTACTGCATCCAAAAGACGCAACCGAAATTGGGAAAACTCGCTTGCTTTTGGTGGCGGCGATGAATTTTGTTGCGTGGGTGCGGTTTCTGCAATATCGGGGCTTGGATTTGATGTAGAATCATCTGTAGATTCAGGAAATATCTCACCTATGGTAGGTGCAGTTTGTCTGTTGTTGAGGTAAGAAATGGCTGCCAAAGTCGAGCCGGTTATTGCGCCTATGGCTATCAATATAATTATCAAAAATTGTTGAGATTTCATGGTTGTGTCTCTGGGAGTTAAATTGATAGGGATTGTTTGTTAACAGCAAATCACATTTTGGTGCGTTATGCTGATAGCTAACGCACCAAAATGTATTTCACAAGTTATCAAAAATGTCATAAACCCGCTTTGTCTGGGAAAACGGGTTTTTGGGGGATAATATGCGATAATATCTAGGATGGTTCGTTACCGGGCTTCCATTTAATATTGCAGCCAATGCTCGGTTTTTGGTCTTGGGTAACCGGTTTATCCGATAATACCGCATCTATGGCGCTTCGCAAATCCTTCCCCGTCACCGGAATGCCGTTACTCGGACGACTCTCATCCAACTGACCTCGGTAAACTAACTTGCGATCGCGATCGAACAAAAAAAAGTCTGGTGTGCAAGCAGCCGTGTAAGCCTTAGCAGTTTCCTGGCTCTCATCGTAGCAGAAGGGAAACGTAAATCCCAACTCAAGCGCCATCTCCTTGAGTTTATCGGGTGCATCGTTTGGATAATTGGCAACATCGTTAGCGCTAATAGCAACTATCCCGATGCTTTCTGCTTGGTAATCTTTTCCCAGTTGCGCCAATTCTGTCTTAATATGCTTGACAAACGGACAATGTTGGCAGATAAACATTACTAACAGAGCTTTTTTGTCAGCAAAAGTAGCAAGCGATATCGTTTCACCAGATACCACATCCGGTAAATGAAAATCGGGTGCTTTAGTACCCAATGCCAACATAGTGGAAGCGGTTAACGCCATTGCAACAACTCTTCTATTCGAGTAATTTTTTATCAAGATATCAGATTAACTGAGCTTTTTTGTTGCTGTTTTGGGTAGTTAATTCAACAAAGAATTAGCGCACAAAATACCGGAGGCGGCGACGGCGGGAACGCCAATTCCAGGCATGGTGCTGTCGCCAACGCGGTACAATCCCGGAATAGGGGTTTGTGGGCCTGGAAATGTGCCTTTTCTGGCGGCAATTCCTGGGCCATAGGTTCCTTTATATCGACGTAAGTAATAGGCGTGAGTTAGGGGTGTACCGATGAGTTCCAGCACAATGCGATCGCGAATATCGGGAATTACTTTTTCTAAGGCGCGAAATAAAGATTGCGATCGCGCTTTTTTTCTCTCTTCATATTTATCGTCTCGCTGCCAATTTTCGTAAGGTTCTAAAGTATAAGCATGAACCACATGATGTCCGGGTGGCGCGAGATTTTTATCCCAAAAAGAGGGAATGGAAATCATACAAGTATTACCCGGTTCGCTAATATCTAAATTAGCATCATGTACGACAACGTGATGTCCGGTAATATTTTCCAAACCTTCTGCACGAATACCCAAATGCAAGTGCATGAAACTATCAACAGCAGGAGTAGTGAGAGACTTTTGGCGATACGATGTTGGCAAATCTTCTGGTTTCAGCAGGTTAGTGTAAGTATCCCAGATAGTTGCATTGGAAATAACGATCGCTGCTTTGATAATTTCCCCATTCTGCAAGCGAACACCGACAACTTTGCCAGATTCTAATAGGATTTGTTCAACATGGGCATTCAATCTTATCTTTCCGCCCCAGCGTTCCAAACCTCTCACCAAAGCATCAACAATTGCGCCACTTCCTCCCACCGGATAATCGACGCCGATGTTGCTGCGTTCGCCTAGCATAAAAGCGACTTCTGGCGCAATAGTTCCCTCTGCTTTCAAACCGGATAAGAGAAAACATTCTAAATCGATTAATCTTCGCACCCAAGGATCTTTTACCTCTTTATCCATCACCTCACCAACAGAACCTTGTACGATTCCGATTTGAGGTAATAATTTTAATAGTGATGGCAGATATCTTGTCAGCAAGATAGGAATTATCTGCCAATCTGCGCGTAAAGCTATAGTGGGGATACCTTTTAATGCTTCGTACAATTGCAGCAAGGGTTTTTCAAAGCGTTCGAGTTCGAGCGCACCTTGCGGAGTAATTTTTGCTACTTCTTTTCGGTAACGTTCCCCATTGCTATAAACGGGAAAAATACCTTCGGGAAAATGATAGTGTCCCATCGGATCGTAACTCACAGTTTCCAGAGATTCTCCCAAAACTTCCAGAACTTGACGCAACGGATTGAGACTTTTGGGATGATTTAAGCCACAATAAAATGAAGGGCCAGAATCAAAATGAAATCCCCGCCGCGAGAAGCTGTGCGCTGCGCCACCGGCAATAGCGTGACTTTCGCAGACTAACACTTTTTTGTCGTAACGTGCGAGTAGTCCAGCAGCTGTTAAACCGCCGATACCGCTACCGATAACAATAACATCGAGATTTTGCATAGTTGAAAAAAGCGATCGCGAGAACAATAGACCTCTCCAAAAATTATTGTGGGGTAGGCATCCTGCCTGCCCTTTGAGATTCTTTTGGAGGAGATGTCTAATTATTTTGTACCATGAGAGGTAGAACCTCCGGATTTCGTGACCTAGTTCAACCAGGTCACGAGAATAGAGATTCCACCTCTTGGCGCTAGATTTGAATTTAGCTACTAAATCTAGCCAGCAATTCCTCGCGAGATAATTGCAGCAACAGCACAGTAAACTCCTGCGGTCGTAACTCCAACAAACGCTCAATAATTGCCGAAAGTTGCTCATCTAAAGCACCAAATCGGACTTGCAACAAATTTTCGATCGTAGCGCGACGTTCCTCCATCATACCTTGCTGCAAACCTTGCTGCAAACCTTGCTCCACGCCTTGCAGGACGCCTTGCACTATAGCCTCTTCCCGCAATTTCAAAATTATTGGTGATAATTCCATAGCTAACTCCCGATCTTCATTATCTATATTTTGACTTGCTTGTAAGGTTGCCTGCAAATTAGACAACAACAAAAGAGTGTTTGAACGGAAGGGATGATCTGGTGGAAGTGCGCCTACTTCGTTAATAGCCTGTTTTTGCACTGTTCCTTTACCCAGAAGTCTCAGCCATAGCGTTTCTGGAGTGCGAGGTAACTGGTGAATTGCGACGATCGCAGTTTTTTGATACTCCCCCAAAAAGTATACACCACTTGGCCAATTATCTGGATCGGGGTCGGCTTTAAACCCATTTAAAATGTTTGCTGAAACAGTGGGAGAAATAATCCACAACCCTGGTAAATCTGCCTCGTCGATCTGAATTTTTTCCCTTTGACGCTGACGCAGTAAACTAGCGTGCTTGTCGAATAGTTTACCCATACAACTGCGAATTTGTATCGGCGATACGGCATTCCGGAAAGGCTCAATGATACATGGGGTATGGGCAAATCTTCCTAGTAAACCCAGCACTCCTACATCTCCCCTTTGTTCGGATGGGTAAGGTGTGAACACCACATCAATTTCTCGCACTTCGCTGGCGAGTTCTTGGCTAACTTTCACCTCACCCAGAGGGGTTAACAATTCTTGGAAATAGTCCTTGGCAAATCGATCGTAAATAAATCGATTCATTTTAATTAAAACATAGCTATATTAAATTATAGGATATTATCGATCGACACTATCCATCCTTAACAATATTTACACTAAAAATTACTTATAGCGGTTAGTTAAATTCCTTTATTTCGCTTCCCCAATCAAAGTAAATGCTGCCCAATCTCTCGGATTGGGATTTTGTTTCATTGTTGTCAGCATCGCTTGTCGCAATGCTTGCACTTTATCAATATTTTTTGACAAATTTTGATAAAATTCTGTCATTAGAAACGCGGTGGGGCTATCCGGTACTGACCACAGAGAAACGATTACGCTGGGTACGCCTGCGCCAATGAACGCACGGGAAAGTCCGATGACGCCATCGCCGCTAATTCTCCCCCTTCCCGTATCGCAGGCGCTTAAAATTGCGAGTTCGGCATTTAATTTCAAGTTGATAATTTCTCGTACAGTTAATAAACCATCGTCTTTTCCAGAAGGAGCTAAAGCCAGGGAACTTTGGAAACCGTACATATCATCGAGTAACCCGTGAGTTGCCAAATGAATAATCCTAGCGTTAGGCATTTGTTGCACAATATTGCTTTTGGTTGCTTGGTTTCCAGTAATAGCTTGAGTGGATAAAATAGTGGCGATCGCATTTGCTTCTTTTTCCGAGCCAGGTAAACTCGGTAACTGTTCCGGCGGTGCGTTAACTTTGGGACGAATGCTCGGCATTGTGGGATTTCCCACGACAAGCGATCGTTTATTTGTAGAATTTTGCAAGCGTTGTTTGGCTTGGCGAGTTAAATCCAAAACTTGAATCGAAGGAGCCGTAAGAATAGTATGCTTTTCTATTAGATATTTCCCCGCACTATCTTGCAAAGCTGCAAAAGGCACCATAAACAAAGCGTCTTGAGGAATGAACGTAACGCGCTCATTTGGATCGGTTGGTAATAAATCCGCAATTGGCGCGATTAGTATTTTATGCAATTGTTGCAATCCCGAATTGTTGGGTGTATTATCAGTCCTAGCAGCAACGGTAATACCGCGACCTCCTACCCCAAAAGATTGGCGCGTGTCCCGGATAATTTGTTCGAGAGATTTTTTATATTGTCCCCGCACAGCTTTCAAATCCACTCGCCGAAACGCCACTTCACCTGTTGGTTTGATCACCCAAATCAACAGTCCGGTTTCATAAGGCAACTCTTTGTTTAGTCGCAGTTGATAGATAAAATTATTGTCATTATACAAGACGGTATACTGCACCAAAGTTGAATTCCGATCTTTGGCAATTTGTTTGATTTGATTGAGGTTTGGTGGTGCAATTTTCGGTTGAGCTTTCGCATCAGCAGCTAATCGAATTGCCAACAAATCTACAAAAGCTCTGGCTCGACCTTGCTCTGCAACTTCCAGTGCTGCCTCTGTTTTATTTTGGGTTACTAAAACTTGTTGCCAATTGCGATATGTATCGATTATCCAATTATATAAATACAAGTTTTGATCGTCGCGAGTTTGGCTGGTTGGGATGTTAGTTATTTGGCTTTGCTCTCGGCTGATTTCAGATAATTTAATTGCTTCTCGCAACGCCGTTTCCGCTTCAGCTAGCTGTCCGGCGCGAAACTGCGTTTGCCCTAAATTAGCTAAGGCATACATTTGCTGTCCTTGAATTTTATTTGCTTGATAAATTGCCAAGCTTTGTTTTTGCAACTCTAATGCTTTGGGATAATTCCCCATTAGGAAGTAAATGCGCCCCAGATCGTCAAGAGCCATCGCTTCCCAAACAGCGTTATTTGTTTGTTTGGCGATCGCACTCATTTGTTCCAAAAGTGCGATCGCTTTCTGATCATTACCCATCGGTGCATAAACAGATGCTAACTGCTTCAGCGTCGTCATCTCATAAAAGGCGTTTCCGGTTGCTTTTGCCAGTTGCAAAGCTTGTTCGTAATATTCAATTGCTTTTCCATCGTCCTTCAATTGATGTTGATAACTGACTCCTATCATCCACAAGGCGTTGTATTCCTTGACTTTATCTCCCAATTCGCGCACAATAGCTAAATGCTGCTGCCATAGATCGACAGCTTTTTGCGGTTCCGAAATACCACTATAAAGAATGGCTAAATTCATTAGCGTATATGCTTCTTTGTCGCGCTTATTAAGCTGACGCACTATAGTTAAATGCTTCTCGTAAGTTTCAATTTGTTTTTGAATGTTGCCAGTGAAAGCGTAAGCAGTGGCTAAATTCTCCAAAATAACTTCTTGATTCTCGCGATCGCCCTTCTGCTGTGCAATTTGCAGCTGCTGTTCTAAAAACTTAATTCCGTTGTCATCTCCCAATTTGCTGTAAGCTGTAGCTAAATTTCTGACAATCTGTGACAGGGTAGGGTCTTTGATTTCCCGTGCGATCGCCCAAGCTTCTTGCAGCAGTGCGATCGCTTTCTGGTACTGTTCAAAGTAAATAAAAGCATAGCCAGCATTATTCAAAATACGTACTTCATCCTGTCGATTTCCCTCTTTTCTTGCATTAGCTAATTGTTCCCCATACGTATTAATAACTTGTTGATAAGCTGCACGCAGAACATTTGCATCTTGCGCCTGCACAGATGAGTTCCAGACAAGTTTTCTCGGACTTAAGGTGAGGCTAGGTATGGGCGTAAGCGTGAAGAGGATAGTCAGGAAAGCACAGATGTTAATTTTTGGCGATCGCATTTTCGTCATGTGGGTGGATGGTTTCCCCTTCTGGACGGGGGGGTTCGGTAATTAAGAAATCTTGTTCTCTGTTTTAACCTGAAAAGCCCTTTAAGATCGAGATGAAGAAATATTTCGAGCTTGGGCCATGAAACGCATCGTCTTGATTGCTGGGTTTGAATCCTTCAACGCCGACTTGTACCGCAAAGCCGCCGATTTTGCTGTCAAACGCTGTCCGGACTTGGATATCAGGGTGTTTAGCGACATTGCACTACGCACCGAACCCGACAACGTAGCAGCCGCACTCCAAAGCGCAGATGTCTTCTTCGGCAGTTTGCTATTCGACTACGACCAAGTTTTATGGCTGCGAGAAAGAGTGCAAAACATCCCTATTCGCCTCGTATTCGAGTCAGCCTTAGAGTTGATGAGTCTGACTCAAATCGGTGCATTCAAAATTGGCGACAAACCCAAAGGAATGCCCAAACCAGTTAAATTCATTCTCGATAAATTCAGCAACGGTAGAGAAGAAGACAAACTCGCCGGCTACATCAGCTTCTTGAAAGTAGGCCCCAAATTATTAAAATACGTGCCAGTGCAAAAAGTACAAGATTTGCGTAACTGGCTGATTATTTACGGTTATTGGAATGCTGGCGGGACAGATAACGTCGCCTCAATGTTCTGGACGCTAGCTGAAAAATATTTAGGTTTAAAAGTAGGAGAAATTCCGCCTCCAGTCGAAACCCCAAATATGGGATTATTGCATCCCGATTATCAAGGATATTTTGAATCACCACGTCAATATTTGAAATGGTATCAAAATATTAGCGGCGGGCAAGATGCCCACCCCACAAGAGATCCATTGTCAAAGGGCGGGCAAGATGCCCACCCTACAAGAAATAATCCCAAGACCACAAAACCAATTGTCGGCATTCTTCTTTATCGCAAGCACGTTATTACCAAACAACCTTACATTCCCCAATTAATTCGCCACTTTGAACAAGCAGGATTAATTCCATTACCCATCTTTATTAATGGCGTTGAAGGTCACGTTGCCGTCCGAGATTGGATGACAACCGCATACGAAACCGCCCAAAGAAAACAAGGTAAAATTGAAACTCCATCATTATCCAGCGAAGCAGTTGAAGTCGATGCGATCGTCTCTACAATCGGTTTTCCCCTAGTAGGTGGGCCAGCGGGTTCGATGGAAGCGGGGCGACAAGTTGAGGTTGCCAAACGCATCCTCAGTGCCAAAAATATACCTTATATTGTATCCGCACCTTTGTTAATTCAAGACATACATTCATGGACTCGCCAAGGCGTTGGGGGGTTGCAAAGTGTCGTATTGTATGCTTTGCCAGAATTAGATGGTGCGATCGATCCCGTTCCCCTTGGCGGTTTAGTAGGAGAAGATATCTATATAATTCCCGAACGAGTAAAACGCCTCACTGGGAGATTGAAAAAGTGGATATCCTTGCGACGAACGCCACCATCCGAACGCAAAATCGCCATTATTTTGTATGGATTTCCACCCGGATATGGTGCTACAGGTACAGCAGCATTATTGAACGTACCGAAAAGTTTAATCAAATTCCTCCAAGCATTAAAAGCAGAAGGTTATACAGTCGGAAATTTACCAGAAGATGGTGAAGAATTAATCCGCTGGGTGAAAGTAGCTGATGAGAACCCCACCCCAGCCCTCCCCGTCCACGGGGAGGGAGCAAGATTTTCTACCTCCGTTAACGGGGAGGGAGCAAGATTTTCTACCCCCGTTAACGAAGAGGAACCAAGATTTTCTACCCCCGTTAACGAGGAGGAACCAAAATTTTTTACCCCCGTTAACGGCGAAGAACCAAGATTTTCTACCCCCGTTAACGAGGAGGAACCAAGATTTTCTACCCCCGTTAACGAGGAGGAACCAAAATTTTCTACCCCCATTAACGGCGAAGAACCAAGATTTTCTACCCCCGTTAACGACGAAAGAATGAGATTGTCCCCCCCCGTGGACGGGGGGGTTAGGGGGGGTTCCACCGTCAATATCCGCACCCTAGAAAAATGGTTGGGATACCTATTAACAAATCGCATTAAAAAACAATGGAAATCTCTAACTGCTACAGGTATAAAAACCTATAATGATGAATTCCAAATAGGTGGCATCCAACTAGGAAATATTTGGATCGGCGTGCAACCACCCTTGGGAATATCCGGCGACCCCATGCGGTTAATGTTCGAGAAAGATTTAACTCCTCACCCTCAATATGCCGCCTTCTACAAATGGCTGCAAAACGAATTTCAAGCAGATGCTGTTGTTCACTTTGGAATGCACGGCACTGTTGAATGGTTACCGGGATCGCCGCTAGGAAATACAGGCTATTCCTGGTCAGATATACTTCTGGGAGATATGCCACATCTATATATATATGCAGCCAACAATCCCTCAGAATCAATGTTAGCAAAACGGCGCGGTTACGGCGTATTGATTTCCCACAACGTACCACCTTACGGACGTGCTGGCTTATACAAAGAATTGGTCTCCCTGCGCGATTTAATCTCCGAATATCGAGAAGACCCGCAGAAAAATTACGTCCTCAAAGAAGCCATCTGCAAAAAGATACTAGACACAGGTTTAGATGCAGATTGCCCGTTTGAAGATGCCAAACGCTTAGGTATTCCCTTCACTCCTGAAAACCTGCGGATGTTTAGCGCCGATGTCTTTAATCCGTATTTGGTCAAACTGTACGAATATTTGCAAGTTCTGGAAAATCGCCTCTTTTCATCAGGTTTGCACGTTTTGGGCGAACCACCAAACGAAGAGGAAATGGCATCTTATTTGAATGCCTATTTTGGCGAAAACCAAGAAACCCGGTTTCTTGGAGAAACCGGGTTTCTAGACACTCCGAACCAAGCTGCTGCCCAAATTCGCGATTTGTTGATGCAAACTACCGACGAATTAACCAATCTATTGCGCGGATTGAATGGCGAATACATTCCCCCTGCACCTGGGGGCGATTTATTGCGAGATGGTGCAGGCGTTTTACCTACAGGTCGCAACATTCATGCTTTAGATCCCTATCGGATGCCTTCACCAGCAGCTTACGAAAGAGGGCGAGAAATTGCCAAGAAAATTATCGACAAACACCTGAAAGAAAACGGCCAATATCCCGAAACAGTTGCCGTGATGTTGTGGGGTTTAGATGCGATCAAAACTAAAGGTGAATCTCTCGGTATTCTCCTAGAATTAGTAGGTGCGGAACCTGTAAAAGAAGGCACGGGGCGCATCGTGCGCTATGAATTAAAACCACTAACAGAAGTCGGACATCCGCGCATAGATGTGTTGGCAAATCTTTCGGGTATTTTCCGCGATAGCTTTGTCAATATTATCGAATTGTTAGATGATTTATTCCAACGCGCTGCTGATGCAGATGAAGCACCAGAACAGAATTTTATTCGCAAACACGCTTTAGCAATGAAAGCAAAAGGTGTGGATAATGCAACGGCGCGATTATTTTCTAACCCCGCTGGCGATTACGGTTCGTTGGTAAATGACCAAGTTGTTGCTTCTAATTGGGAAACAGGCGATGAGTTGGCGAATACTTGGCAAGGGCGAAATGCGTTCAGTTACGGCAGAAAAGATAAAGGTGAAGCGCGAAAAGAAATCCTCAATGAATTGTTGCAAACTACTGAAACAGTTGTGCAACAAATCGATTCGGTTGAGTATGGTTTAACCGACATTCAGGAATATTACGCCAATACAGGAGGTTTGAAAAAAGCAGCAGAGAAACAACGCGGTAAAAAAGTAAATGCCAGTTTTGTCGAAAGTTTCTCCAAAGATACCACGCCTCGCAATTTAGAAGATTTGCTGCGAATGGAGTATCGCACCAAATTGCTAAATCCCAAATGGGCTGATGCAATGGCAAATCAAGGTAGTGGCGGCGCTTATGAAATTTCCCAACGTATGACCGCGTTAATTGGTTGGGGTGGTACTGCCGATTTTACAGATAATTGGGTTTACGACCAAGCGGCTGATACCTATGCTTTAGATGAGGAAATGGCTAAGAAATTGCGCGATGCAAATCCCGAAGCTTTCCGCAATATTGTTGGTAGAATGTTAGAGGCGAATGGGCGCGGTTTTTGGCAACCGAGTGAGGAAAGGTTACAGAAGTTGCGTGAGTTGTACGATCTGACGGATGAAGAGATTGAGGGTGTAACTGTTTGATTCGGAGGTAATTTAAGATGATTAATCCATTGATTGAGAAGGAAATTTTCACTCAACTGAATAAGTTGAGTGATGAACAACAACAGCAAGTGCTAGACTTTGCGCGATTTTTAGCAATGAAAAACCCGGTTGGTGTACCGGGTAAGGAGTTGTTGCAATTTGCTGGTACTATTTCCCATGAGGATGCGAAAATTATGTTAGAGGCGATCGAGGAAGGGTGCGGACAGGTAGATTTAAATGAATGGTAGATTTTCGGAAAGCTAAATTTAGAAAGAGAATAACACTTAAGTTTTACCATGTCTACAGAAAAAGTAACAAAAGTTAAAAATGCTTTGGGGAAAGTAATACATCTAACTACAAAGGAAATGTTTCGTAGTTTGTTTTTTCCTGGGTATATTATTTACGAAGTTTTACTTGATTCCCAAAAGCCAGAAAATATAGACTCTCGTCTTGCACGTTTAGAACAAATTAAACAAGACTTGAAGGAGGCAATATCAGCAGTTGATAGTTTACAAAGTGAGGCGCAACAAAGAAAAGGAGAGGTGGAAAAATTACGTGCTGCAATTAAAAAATTAGAAGAAGATAAGAATAATGTCGAAAACATTTTACAAGTTTCCGAAGAATCATTTGCCCGTCTTCTTAGTCGCGCTAATTCAAAGGGGCGTATTCGGGGATGGATTGACGGTCTTATTGTAGGCTTTGTTTCTGGCGTGATTTCTAGTTTAGTAGCTGGGTATATTGGTAACGTTTTGAATCCACCTACAAAAACACCAAGCGCACCAATACTAGAGAACCAAACCTCACCATCAGCGCCACCTAAAACAAATTCAAAGACACCTGTCAACCAAAAATAATCTTATCCATCCAAAAATGCCTGAAGACTGAAAATATAATGCCTGCCCCAGATACATGGCAGGTCTTTTTTTCATTTTTTGTAATACATCGTAAAAATCATCCATATCCAACTCGCAACAAGTTAACGCTAAAACATCTTTTCTGTTACCTGAAATTCTCAACCAGTTTACAGCAAGGCTCACATCCAAGGACGATTTGTGCGATCGCCCCTTCATTAGCCATCTTTTAAAGTAGCGCGATCGTCCTCACCCACCAAATCACAAAACCAACTTATCCCCTTGCAAAATATCTAACAATGGAAAACACATTTACTGCGGTATTTGAAAAAGTAGACGATTGGTATATTGGTTACGTTGAAGAATTACCCGGTGCCAATGTACAGGAAAAAACCCTGGACGAAGCCAGAGAAAGTTTGCAGGAAGCAATAGAATTAATCTTAATATCTAATCGCAAATTGGCTGAACAATAAATTTATGGTAAATCTGTAATCCGAGAGCAGATTAAGGTCAGTATCTAATGAAGCGAAGAAAACTAATTCAATATTTATAAGGGAACGGATGCTTGTTTCTCCGCGAAGGTAATCCCTTTGTCAACAGTATACTGTAAAATATAAAACCATACCTACAACAAAACAATGGAGGTAAAGCCTATGACGATTTTATTTCCAGCCGAACCCGTACCCTTGGAAGTCCACCCTGATGGGGTGGTGCGAATGGTGGGAACGCGGGTTACACTAGATACAATTGTTGCTGCTTTCAATCAAGGGGCGACTGCTGAGGAGATTGCGTTTCAGTACCCATCTTTGCAACTAGCTGATGTGTATGCTACGCTCTCGTTCTTTTTACGTCATCGTCCTTATGTGGAATTATATTTGCAGGAACGGCAACAAGAGGCTACGGAAATTCGTAAATTAAATGAGGCTAAATCTGAGCCTCAAGGGGTGCGCGATCGCTTATTAGCACGCCAGACACAATAACTAATTATGTTACGATTTTTGGCAGATGAAAACTTCAATAACAATATCATAAGGGGCTTACAACGTCGGCAGCCAGAATTAGATATTGTTCGTTATCAAGATGTTGGTCTTTTTGGTACAGATGACTCTATTGTGTTAGAGTTTGCTGCGAAAGATGGGAGAGTTTTGCTCACCCATGACGTAGCTAAAATTACACAATATGTTTATCAACGACTTGAGGCAGGATTATCTGTACCGGGAGTGTTTCAAGTAGGCTTTGATGTTCCCATCATTCGCGCTATTGAAGATATTTTGTTATTGGCAGAGTTCAGTCTTGATGGGGAATGGGAAGGGCAAGTCCGTTATTTACCTTTGTGAAATATTCCCATAGGTAGGGGTAAATTTATTGGTGATGAGCAAGTGATTAAATTTTTACTCGATCGCCCATCACCAATTACCTCTTAATCTTATCTAAACCTTTGCTGAAAAGTGGCGATCGGAATAGCCCAGCTTAATGCTTCCATTTGCTTGAACAGTGCTTGGGATGGTGCTGTTCCATCCGCAAATCTGTAAGCTTGAATGCCTTGTGGGGGAAATTTCAACCGCCCGTTAATTCCCACCAACTCACCTTTATTATTCAATACAGGCCCGCCACTCATACCATCTTCTATTTCGTTAGTGTAGCCTAGTTGGTAGCCTCTGGGGAGCGATCGCTCTGCAACCATCTCCACATATCCCTTCGTCAAACGAAACGCTCTCAAACCCCAATCGCGGGTATTTTCGATCGCATCTCGGTTCAGAAAGCGCCAATTGGGAAATCCGGAAGCGTATACTTCATCGCCAATTGCTAGGGAATTGGAATTTCCCATTGCTGCAACTTGATAAGATCGATCGCTAGTAAATTGTACTATGGCTAGATCGTTATCTCCAAATCGGGCAGAGCGCTGCACCCGACCAGAATAGCTGCGCCCATCTGAGGTTAGAATTGTATAGCGATCGCCTCTCTCCACCACATGAGCGCAAGTCAAAACTGTGTAGGTTTGCGCCTTTCGATCGATGATTACACCAGAACCACCACCGTCATTCTCTAAAATCCGCACCGTGACTTCCCTAGCTATTTCTGCTACAGAAATGTTATTTCGCGAGCGGCTTTGAGCTACTTCTAACGGTAATTTATTGGCGTTATCCAAACTGTTATTAATATTAGGTATAACTGCAACCCCTGATAGCATCACTAGACCATTTAATGATGCGATCGCTGTCAAACGAGTCCCCAAACCAATTAACGACAGATCCACAATCAATTCTTCCCCTGAAAATAGTTTTCCAGATACCTATTAATTAGCAAACCTGGAGAGGTTAAACACTCCCCAGGTTTGCTAGTGGAAATCGACAATCCACTCAATTTCACTTAGATACCGTTGTTATTCCTACCCCCAGAATTAGTTCCAGAATTATTTCCTGTTCCGGGGCGAGTAGTAGAGCCACCGCTGTTTCGAGAGCTAAATGCTTCGTTAACCACTCTTTCCAAACTGAAAGTTCGTCGCCGTGCCGTCGAACTATTGTTAGGTCTAAGCGAGTAAACTGGACGACCAGAACCAGTTGTACCAAACTCCAGCAAATTGGCTAGAACTTCATCTGGATTTTGGGCGCTCCGACGATCGAGGGTGAACAGCAAATTGTCGGAATTACAACTAGAAGATCCACCGTTAATGTAACAAACAACCGGTAGATTATTTAGGGTTCCAGTAGTCAAGTATAAATTGCTGAGACGACCGCCATTGTCGGCAACTGCTCTGGTCAATCGATCGGAAACAATGCGGCAGCGTTGTTGAGGAGTATAGTCAGGGCCAAATTCGGTGGTTCGCCAAACTACGATCGGTGATGTAGTGCGATCGCCTCTTGCGGCGATAGTAGCAAAATTTCGATTTTCGCGAACGCAACGAAATATTGTTGTTAATTCTTCGGCTTCTTGAGTTTGCGCTTGGGCTGTACTCGCTACGACACCAGAAACAGCGCCAGAAACAGCGATTGTCGATACTAAAAATTGAGCCAGGAATTTCTGGGATTTCATAGGAAACTCTTCCGATTATGCTTACTTTTAAGGTACGATCTTGCTAATGCTTCGTACCTCATCCAGATGAGTGATCTGACAGGGTTATTCTGGATATTGTTCCTAAATGTATTTTTTGACTATATCGGTTCTTTAGTTGCAAATATCGCTGTATGGATGACAAAACAGCTCGTAATTTTTTAATCGCTCAGGGAACAGCTTTGCTAACTCAGCGCAATCCCGATGACTTGCTTGTGCGTCTGCGATCGGGCAAATCGCCAGTCCCCGGTCAGCTGACATCTATATTATTAGCGCTGAAAATTGCGTTCGACGCTCTCAAGGAGGAAACTCACCTCGATCGCGAGCTCGTCTATGCGATACACCAGTTGTGCTTTGAGAGTCGCCAGCTATACGACGCCGGACTTAGATCTGGGGTCGAGTGGCCACCGATGTTGAATGAAGATTTGCATCGGATCGCGATCGCAGTTAGGAGTATCTTCGCCGGCACTTGGCAGTAGTCAGTCGGGGAGTCAAAAGTCAAAAGTCAAAAGTCAAAAGTCAAAAACAACAGGAAAAAGGAGAACGGGAGAAAATGTCCGAAAGTTAAAACTAAAAAAGAAGAGTGAGAAGGAGGAGGAAACATTAAAATGGAGTAAGGCAGAGCAATGATGGAAAATTGGTCATTTTAAAGCCATAAATTCCTAGTTTTGACTTTTGACTTTTGACTTTTGACTTTCCCTCACTCCTTCAACGATTGCGAAGTTCGGATTCCAACTTGTCTAAATCGCTTTTGAGCAAAATGGCGATTTTGCCGGTGATGGGAAAACCCTGTCGCGGTTTGGCAATTTCTATCCAGTAAGCATATCTGTCGCCTAAACGCAGTTCTCCTTGCAATGCTTCCTCTAAAGGGGCGGCTGTATTGCGTGCTTCTCTCACCGTCGCTTCGTTAGGGTAAGCATAAACTACCCGCGCTCTTTGATAATCTTGATAAATACCCAATCCGTAAATTGTTCGCAAAGATTCGACGAGACGATCGAACGTGACGCCATTGATGAGATCGAACAAATCGATTTGCTCGGTGCGAATCACACCTGGGTCTCCCCCAGCAGTTGCGATACCCGGTGCGAGGACAGAAGCTTGAAATATAAATCTGACTGCGGCAGTATCGCTTTTGCGTACTAGCAATGTTTCGCCGCTACTCGGTCGCAGGGTGGGGTGCGCCTTAATCCAGGCGGCAACTTGGTCGGTTGTTTGACCGGGTAAGGCGTTGACTTTTGAAGTAAAAAGGCAAAAGGTAAAAGGCAAAAGAAAGATTAATTTCAATTTCATCTTTGCGCCCGATCCTTCATGATTTTGTCGGTTCGATCGCTACTTTAATCGCTTTGCGATCGCGCATATCGCGAAACACTTGTTCTAAATCTTGCAGGGGTCGATGTTCGCTAATCAGTAATTCAAACGGTATGATGCGACTTCCCAGCAGCGAAAGTGATTCTCTCACGTAGGTGGGCGTGTTGTGAAATACACCTTTAAGAGTCAGTTCGCTGTAGTGCAGTTGTTCTGTATTTACTGTAATGGTTGTATCTCGCGGACAACCTCCAAATAAGTTAACCGTTGCACCGGGACGGGCAGTTGCGATCGCACTTTCCCACACTGCTGGCACACCCGTTGCTTCGATTACCACATCCGCACCCCATCCGTCTGTCAGTTCTTTCACCACTGCTGGGATGTCGCTAATTTGGTGATAATTGAAAGTTTGGGATGCACCCAATTTTTTACCAATCTCTAACCTTTGGTCGTTGCCACCAAATAAGAATACCTCAACTGGATTTTGGATTGCGGATTGGTGAGCAGAATTTTCTCTGCCCCATGCCCCATGCGCCAAAACAGCTACGAACATCAACCCGATCGCACCATCTCCCAATACCACGACGCGATCGCCTGCTTTCACGTTGGAACGGGCTACCCCATGTAGCACGCACGCCAGCGGTTCTGTCATCGATGCCAGGGCGTCGGGCAAGTCATCCGGGATGGACAGGAGGTTGTGCTGTACGATCGCCGCCGGAATTTTCAAGTATTCCGCAAATGTGCCGTTATTCCAAGTTAAGTTCGGACAGAGGGAATATTCTTGACGTTGACAAAAGAAGCAATTCATGCAGGGGGCAGAATTATTTGCCACCACGCGAGTCCCTATCGGGAAAGCTTCGCTAACGCCCACCTGCCAACCCGAAACATTCTCCCCAACAGCCACAATCCGCCCAGATGCCTCATGACCGAACAAAGTCGGGGGTCGCAGCATTCTGGCGTGACCGCCGCGACGCCACACTTTCAGGTCTGTACCGCAAGTGGTTGCCGCCGCAACTTCTATCACAACTTCACCTGCACCGGGAATCGGATCGGGCACAGATTCCAGGCGTAAATTCTCTTGACCGTAAAGTACAGCTGCTAACAAAACCGATCAACTTACCGCCGATAGCGGACGCGACTGCTGTTTTAGAGTATCACAATGCAGCGACCTGATGGAAAGTAACGATGGCACTTCCTGGTGACAGGAGGTACAAAACCAATAGATCCCTTGAGAGCGAATGTGGCGGAGTAGGGTGCTTCCACAACAAGGACAAGTATTGCTGCGCGTATTCATCTTAACCTTGCCTCTTCATTAAAATCCGTTAATTAAATGGTTGGGGTTTTGACAAAAAAAACCAACGATAATCCAAAAGTGCTGAAAATAAAGTGTATAATCTCAAATTCAGATGCCTGTTCGTCAACCCAGCTGAGTGGCAGCATTTCATAATGTTGTACTCTTTTATCTGAAAACCCTTGCGGGAGTAGCTAAACCGACTCTAGTTGATCCAGGTTTTGGCGATCGCCAGACGCAAATAAAATCGCCAAGCTTAAAATTGAGCTATTTGTCTTGCTTTTTGGGGTTTTGAACGGTAAAATTAAAATCGTTCAAAGGTTAAGGTTCAAACTCAATACAGGGTTGCCAATATATTGTTTGCCCTGGATTTGACCAGAACTCCCTTCTCCCCGTTGTACCGAAAGCGGAAGCGTTGGAGCGAGTCCAGCCTTGTTTTGAATTAACCGTAAGTTTCCAGCAATTGGCAAGTTCGGTTAATTGTTTCAACATATCCTCCTCCTGAGTTGAGCTGTCCGATCGCTTCCTGACAAGCTCGACACACTTAACTATAAAAGCCCCCCTTCCGTAGCCTCATCTATCCAGAGGCTAATACCCAAATTGGTGATCTTCTATGCAAAATAAGTTTATGAACTTTTGTTTTAGCTTGATCCCCATGCGTATCTCAGTATAATTGCGTAGAGATGCGAAGTGGACTCGACATGGGTCTCATGGTAAACACGTAGGAATTTCTCATAGTTTTACAGGATATAGGTAAAAGCGCGGGATCGCAAATGTATTTTAGCAGAGGGATATGCCTCCACACGCAGAGCGATCTCGCTTCAGCTATTAGTTGTCAATTAATGATGCCATTGGTAGATGTAGTGGGGGACACTACAAACACCAGGCAATCCGCTATTACTTGCTAACTACTTTGAAATCTAGAAAAGGGTAGCGTTGTTGGCGATCCCTACTGCTTTGAGAAAGAGTTTTTTTGGGCATTGGCATTGGTCATAAGGAATGGAAATGCTTAGGCAGCAAGGATTGGGATAACCAATTAGCTTTACTTATTACACTATGTACGGAGGCAGATACTAATCTTGTTATACAACTTCTATAAGAAATTCTCAAAACAGAAACTCTTTGATTCAATCCCTGACAAAACTGGCACGTCAATTTCAATTTGAGCAGATTACCGATTTAGTTGAATTCTTAATAACCCATGATTAGCAATCGATCCCACCAATCCAAAAAATCTCGAAAAATTTCCCTGAGATTATTTTTAATAGTACCCTTTGTCCTCCAGATCGTCGGCGCAGTGGGGCTAGTAGGCTATCTTTCCTACCGAAGCGGGCAGCAGGCTGTGGCAAAATTGGCAGATGAATTGATGACGGAAACGAGTAATCGCATTGAGCAACATCTCAATAGTTATATGGGGAAAGCCCAGGAAATCAATGGCACAAATGTGGATGCCTTTAAGTCGGGAATCTTAAACTTGAATGATTCTCAAACTCTGGGAAAATACTTCTATCTTCAGATGAGAGCGTTAAATTTTGCTTATGTTAACTATGGCAGTATTAAGGGAGAATTTATCGGTGCTGGTTATGGGCAGAATAATCAGTTGGAAATTGGAGAAATTCCCATATCTGACCTCAATAAAATCAGTTTCTACTCAGTAGATAACGAGGGTAATCGGCTCAAGGTAAAATATACATTTAAAAATCCACAAACGAATAATGCGGCTTGGTACTTAGATGCGATCGAAGCTGGTAAGCCGATTTGGAGTTCTATTTACAGTTGGGGAGATTTGCAGAACTACATCAGCACTTCAGCCAGCACTCCCGTGTATGACGCGCAGAAAAAGTTACTAGGTGTACTTGGTATTGATGTTGAACTCAATCAAATCAGCCGATTTCTGAAAAAACTGGATAGTCGAAGATCGGGTCATATTTTCATCATTGAACGTTCGGGGTTGATTGTTGCTAGTTCTGCAAATGAATCCCCAGCGCCTATTATTAAGGGCAAAGCTACCAGATTGAAAGCTGTGAATAGCAGCGAAAGAGCGATCCGTGACGTGACACAGTATTTAATCCGGCGTTTTGGCAGTTTACAGGCGATCGCGAAACCGCAACTACTCCGCCCACCTCTCAATGGAAACCCTTTTGTCAGGGTAATCCCCTACCGCGATAAATACGGTTTGGATTGGTTGGTGGTAATGGTGATCCCAGAATCTGAATTTATGGCAGAAATTCAGGCGAATAGGAATACAACAATTTTACTTTGTTTCTTAACTTTAGCGATCGCCACAGGATTGGGAATTATTACCTCAAATTTGATTGCTACACCAATTCAGCGATTGAGTCAAGCCAGTAGAGCGATCGCTAGTGGCGAACTGAGTCAGGTGGTAGAGATCGAGGGAGTTTCGGAACTAGAAACCCTAGCAGATTCCTTTAATGATATGGCAAGTCAGTTACAAACTTCTTTTGAAACCTTAGAAAATCGGGTACAGGAACGCACGGCAGAATTAGCAATTGCTAAAGAAAAAGCGGAAGTAGCCAACCAAGCCAAAAGTACCTTTATTGCCAATATGAGCCATGAATTGCGCTCGCCTCTGAATGCTGTTATAGGTTTTTCCCAGTTAATGTTGCGAGCCAATAATATGCCAGCCGAACATTATGAAAATGCCGGAATTATTTATCGTAGTGGCGATTACTTGCTGACAATTATTAATAATATTCTCGATTTATCCAAAATCGAAGCAGGCAAAATCACTCTCAATCCTAAAGATTTTGACTTACATAACCTACTCGATGATTTAGAAGATATGCTGCATCTGCGGGCAACTAATGCTGGCTTAAATTTACTCTTTCAGAGGACAGAAAATGTCCCGCGCTATATCTGTACCGATGAAGTAAAACTGCGTCAGGTTTTAATTAATTTAATCAGCAATGCGATCAAATTTACCTCGGTAGGTCAAGTTGCTCTCTATGTCTTTCAAGGAGATCGAGAAACAACCGATGTTTTTAATCTCCATTTTCGGGTGCGCGACACTGGCATAGGTATTGCACCTGCCGAAATACCAAAGCTCTTTGATGCCTTTACCCAAGCGCAAGCTGGCAAAGAAATGCAGGAGGGAACGGGATTAGGTTTAGCGATCAGTCGCAAATTTGTGCAACTAATGGGAGGGGATATTTCCGTAGAAAGCGAATTGGGAAAAGGCTCAAGTTTCCAATTCTATATTCAGGCAAAATTGGGTCAAACAACAGTCAGCAAGAGTATAGAAGAACGTCCGAGAGTGCTGGGACTTGTGCCAGGTCAACCCACCTACAAAATCCTCGCAGTAGATGATAAAGCGATTAATCGCCAATTACTAATTAAGTTGCTCAGTCCTTTAGGATTTGAGGTGAAAGAAGCAAGTAATGGCAAAGAAGCGATCGCAATTTGGGATGAATGGGAACCTCACCTCATCTGGATGGATATGAGAATGCCCGTAATGGACGGTTATGAAGCGACAAAATATATTAAATCTACCATCAAAGGTAATGCGACAGCGATAATTGCCCTTACAGCTAGCGTTTTAGAAGAAGAAAAAGCGATCGTACTTTCGGCAGGATGTGATGATTTCCTCCGCAAACCTTTCGTTGAATACACCATTTTCGATACGCTATCCAAGCATTTAGGAGTGCAATATATCTATGCCGAAACACCACACCTTAAATTAGAAGAGTTATCGGAGAATGCCTTAACATCCCAACAGCTAATGTGTATGCCTAAAGAATGGATTAATAAATTATACGAAGTGGCGCTTGAAGCTAATTTTAACCGCGCTTTACAACTGATAGAAGAAATTCCCCAGACAGAAACTCGTTTGAGCAAATCCCTCACACAACTCGTGCGTCAATTTCAATTTGAGCAATTGGTTGATTTAGTTGAACCCCTAATAAGCAATGAATCTTAATTTGGAAAGTGAAAATAAAGGTAACATTCTGATTGTAGACGACCTGCTCGAAAACTTACAATTGCTAAGCGAGGCACTCCTCCAACTTGGCTACACTGTTCGCAGCGTCACCAGTGGGCGGATGGCGTTGAAAACTGTAAAAGTGAAGGCACCGGATGCAATACTTTTAGATATCAAAATGCCAGAGATGGATGGTTATGAAGTTTGTAAAACTCTCAAAGCCGATGATAAGTTACGCCATATACCAATTAATTTAGATTTCTTGCAAGAAGACGTACTCAAACTGCTGAATTCGATGCGGATAGGGACCGATCGCATTCAGGAAATAGTTATGTCTTTGCGGAATTTCTCCCGTCACGATGAGGCGGAATTCAAACGAGTGGATATTCATCAAGGTATCGACAATACGCTGATGCTTCTTCAAAATCGTTTAAAAGCTACACTAGAACATCCAGAAATTGTTTTGATTAAAGATTATGGTCAACTGCCGCTAATTGAGTGTTATTCCGGACAACTCAATCAAGTATTTATGAATCTTCTCAATAATGCTATTGATTCCGTGTCTAGCCAATTTATTGGCAATACGCCACAAATTAAAATTAATACTCAAGTTCTGAACAGTCATCGAATATTAATCAAAATATCAGATAATGGTTGGGGAATTCCTGAAGAATTACAATCAAAATTATTTGACCCTTTTTTTACTACCAAACAGGTAGGACAAGGTACGGGACTGGGGCTGTTTATCTGTCACCAGATTGTGGTCAATAAACACGGTGGGAATTTATATTGCCACTCCGCATTAGGAAAAGGAGCAGAATTTACCGTTGAAATTCCGATTAATAAAACGCGATCTTAACGGGCTAGAAAAAGAGACCAGAAAAGCTGAAACTGGATTTGACGCAATTTGAAGTCTCCGCTGTGGATATCGCAAGAGCGTCTGGATCTCACCAAAATCTTTTGTGATGTAGACGAATTCTGCCAATCGCAAAGAGCTACACTGGCAGAAGCAACCGCACAACTTAAAATTCCTGGGGGAAAGAAGTAACAAAACTGTTTCTTCTCTCCCCTACTATTAATATTCCCACTTTGTCTGTAAAAACTAACATTTATCAAAACTTAATATTCACTTTTGAAAGTCAGGCTTCTACTGCTTCGGGTACCGATCGCAACTTACCGCTAGCGGCTATGCAAATGGCTGCGGCGAGGAATGCGATCGCACCCCAAATCCCACTCGCAACGGCTGTCATACTTGCCAGTTGCGGGAATAATATCCCAAACAAACTCGATCCCAGTCCGATCCCGCCAAAATAGAATCCCACACCCAATCCCGATCGCTCTGTTGGTACAAGCGACAAAGCAAAAGGTACAACTCCATTGACAATTAAAGCAAAAAATGCTAATGCTCCCACTATTGTTACTGCCACAATAAACCCGTTGGGAATCAAAACCATCAGCAGCAACAACGGTATCGTAGCGCCAATGCCAACTAACATAGCGCGTTGGTTGCCCAGTTTCACCGCCAACGCGCCAGCGGGAAGTGCAGCAAAAGCGAGAAGAAGAGAGATAGCAAACATCAGCCAAGGAATATCAGCATTTGGCCATTGGTTTTTCAGCATTTTGGGAATTGCGTCCATCAAGAAACGCGAACCCCACGCCACACCCGCACCAGTTCCCAAAATTAATACCAGTGGGGATAAGAGGGAGAGAGTAGGAGAGGGAGGAACGGTGGGAGTGTTGTCCTGTTTTGGTATTTCTGGTGGATCGAAACGACGCAATATAACAGCTGCACCCAGCAGAACAAAAGTGCCGATCGCAAAGCAAAAAATTGGCCCCATACCCAGAACAAATTGATTGGCAATTGGTTTGAATGCGCCAATGATTCCCGCCGCTAAAGTTAACAAACTAGCCGCCAAAGGTAACTCAGCCGGTCTAGCGTATTTTCCCAACAACGATATCGCCGGAGAACGAAACACCGCCATCGCCAAAGCCCAGACTACCATCAGCAGCAGCAATACCCAGCGTATCCCATCGAATAAATTGCGGAAAACAACAACTGCCGGTATAGCGATAAACAACGCCGATGATAGGATAACTCCAAACGATATCAAGGGAAAGCGACTGCCTAACGAGTGTTTGATGCGATCGGATATTCCTCCCATCAGGGGTTCCATTGCGATCGCCAACCCATTTTCAATAATTAGCAACCCAGCCGCTAACTCTTTAGCAAAGCCAAATTGCACCAATAATTGGGGCAAATACAGATTATAAATTAGCCAGGTAAAGGTAATTGCTCCCTGTACCCCTGCCAAACCCCAGACCTGCAACCACAACACATTTGGCTGATTTCTAGAGGCATCCATCTTGTTATCCCATTTTTGGATTACTTATCATTCAAGTATGCAAATTTATACAAAAATATCAATGAATCGCCTATTTTTCTTAAGCTTTATCGTCAGTTTAGCAGTTACGAACCCCAATCTCATATCCAGTAGCATCAATCGCACAAAAAAATCACTTTCTTATCTGCGTTAATCTGCGTTAATCTGCCTACATCTGCGGTAAAAATTTAACCCTTGATTCCCACAGATAATCTTGAGTATCACTCATGTACCACCGATGCAACCGGACACGATATAACTCACCATCACACTCACAACTTACGCAAAGAAACCCGGTTTCTAGAACCCGCGAAGAAACCGGTTTTCTGGCCTAATCCTGCCTAAATCCCGCTACTCTTAGTATTCCGGAACAGAAGAATCGACTTCCCGACTCCAAGCAGTGATACCGCCTTTGACATTCGTACCGACAATACCAGCTTCCTTGAGAATACCCAACGCTTTGGCAGAACGACCCCCCATTTTACAATGTGCGATCAAGCGATGACCGTTGAGCAATTCTTTCACTTTTTCAACACCATTACCGCTTTCAATTTCCGGTAATGGCACTAAAACAGAACCGGGAATTCTGGCAATTTCGTACTCATTGGGATTGCGAACATCCAGCAGCACAAAATCATTTGCACCGCTATCGATGAGCTGCTTCAATTCTTTTACGGTCATTTCTTGAATTTCCATCTGCCGTTTTGCCTCTTCTGCCTTTGCTTGGGGAATACCGCAGAATTGTTCGTAGTCTATCAACTTTTCAATGACTGGGCGCACCGGATTCGGTCGCAATTTCAACTCGCGAAACTTCATTTCCAGCGCGTTGAACAGCAACAACCTACCGCTGAGAGTTGTACCTTTTCCGATGATAATTTTGACGGTTTCCGTTGCTTGGATAACACCGATAATTCCCGGCAAAATACCCAAAACGCCACCTTCAGCGCAAGAGGGAACCATCCCTGGCGGTGGGGGTTCCGGGTATAAGTCGCGATAATTAGGGCCACCTTCGTAGTTAAAGACGGTAGCTTGTCCTTCAAATCGGAAAATGGAACCGTAAACGTTCGGTTTATCCAGTAACACGCAAGCATCGTTAACTAGATATCGCGTGGGGAAGTTATCTGTGCCATCCACCACGATATCGTATGGTTTCATGATGTCGATCGCATTTTCCGAACTTATCCGCGTTTCGTATAAGTCAACTTGGCAAGCGGGATTGATTTCCAAAATCCGATTTTTGGCAGATTGAATTTTGGGTTTACCCACCCAAGATGTACCGTGGATAACTTGGCGTTGCAAGTTGGAATTATCGACGACATCGAAATCGACTATACCCAGGCGTCCGATTCCAGCTGCTGCGAGGTAAAGCAGCAGCGGGGAACCCAGTCCACCCGTACCGATACAGAGGACGCTGGCGGCTTTGAGGCGTTTTTGCCCTTCCAGTCCTACTTCTGGCAAAATTAGGTGGCGGGAATATCTTTCGTATTCGTCTTTAGAAAGCTGGATTTCATCCAGGTTGGGATTGAGCATGGCAATCTGATAGGGAAGAGCGGATCTTATATGGTATCCTTAAACAGTATCCTTTGTGTCTTTCCCGTCTTCGCAGTTTTTTACAATTTGTTTAACTATCCTGGGCGATAATTTCCTCTGGCTGAAACTGGCGGTTATCGTCGAGACACCAACTTTGCAGTTCTCCAGCTTTGCCTTGCGGTACTGAGACAATGAGATAAGAATACACCGGCCATGCGATCGCCCGATCCATTTCCGAGGGAATCGCCGGATGATCTGGGTGCGAGTGATATATGCCAATAATATTAAGGAAGCGATCGCGTGCTTCTCGTTGTGCTTTGAGCATATCACCAGGAGCGATCGCATAGTTTCGCTTCTTACTCCCATCTCCTACACGCATCGGAAATTCCGCCGCTTCTTCATTCCAGGCATTTTCGGTAGGTCTGACTTCTAGTACAGTTTTGCGATCGTCGCTCAAATGTCCCAAGATTATACCGCAACACTCTTCTGGATAGGTGCTTTCGGCGTGAGTGCGAATAGCTTGCAGATGGTGAGGTTCGAGTTTGATAGTCACAATTGACAGCAATTGGGTGCGTGAGGCTATTAGGAGTTGGTTTTCATCCTTTCGATTAAAGATTCCAGCTTTTCTTTTACTTCTACTACGCTGCTGACGAGACGATCGTAATCTGCGATATTTAGGAAATCTAATTCATAGCTTAGGAGCAGATAGTATTCTAACTCTATAGCTCCATCTATCGCTAGTTCAAACAACTTTATTTGTTCTTCTCTTTCATGTTTAACACATCCCTGCGCGATTTTGATAGGCACAGCAGCGCTTGCCAACCGAATCTGTTGCGTTATTCCCTGCAATTCCCGTTCCGGAAATTTATCAGTAATCTCGTAAACTGCCACAGTCAGAATATGCGCTTTTTCCCATTCCGGTAGTTCTTTAAAATCCGTCATATTGTCAACAAAATCACACTTCCTTACATTATAATTCCCCCACAACCGAATCCTCACTTACGATCTTTTCTACTTTACTTTGCGCTCTAAAAAATTCCAAAATAAGGCTTGACTTTTTAGCTACTGAGCCATATTATTAAACTAATATTATATTCTTTATAATCAGAATATTTGCAAAAAAAATAAAACGGCAAACATCTCCATTATAAAAGAATACCACAAAATCAAATTCCAGTATACAAGTACAGTAAATTGTAACCAAACTTAATGAGTAGAGGTGGCTCCCAAATAGAGTTCGCCCACCTTGGGGTCATTCAGTAATTCTACACCCGGGCCGGTGAAGCGATCGCGCCCTGCCTCCAAAACATAACCGCGATGGGACATTTCCAGAGCTTTGCGAGCATTCTGCTCCACCAACACAATAGCAGTACCGTCCTGATTAATCTGCTTAATTTGTTCAAAAACGTTATTAACGAGAATAGGAGACAAAGCAGCAGAAGGTTCATCCAACAATAACAGACTGGGCTCTAACATCAAAGCCTTTCCCATCGCCAGCATCTGCCGTTCTCCCCCAGAGAGAGTACCAGCGCGTTGGCGACGGCGTTTTGCTAAAACGGGAAAAGTCGCAAAAATCCTCTCCTTGAGAGGTTGCAAACGCACGTTGCGGATAAACGCGCCCATTTCCAGATTCTCTTCCACCGTCAGAGAAGGAAAAACATTGGCAATTTGGGGCACATAGCACATCCCTCTCTGCACGATGCGATCGGATTTTAAGCCACCAATACTTTCGCCCTTAAAAGTAATTTTGCCTCGGTGAGGATTCAGCAGACCAAAAATAGTTTTAGCCAGCGTTGATTTGCCAGCACCGTTGGGCCCAATTACCGCCACCAATTCAGCGGGATAAATTTTGAAATTGACGCCTTGCAGGATATCCAAATCTTTAACATATCCTGCGAAAACATCTTCAACTAATAATATGGGGTCATCAGTCATTGGGAAGAAGGGGCTAGGGGCTAGGGCGTCGGGGCTAGGGACTAGGGACTGAGGATCTGTAGATTTTGACTTTTGACTTTTGACTTTTGACTTTTAAGAAGGCGTTTTTTGCAAATCCGGACGCTCCTCAGCGACTATAGCATCTTCTACAGGACATACCTGTAGACAAATACCACAGTCAATGCAGGTGGCAAAATCAATCCAGTACCAATCAGTACCTTTGACATTTTTGCCTGGGCCTTCGTGAATGCAAGCAACGGGACAAGCGGAAACGCAGTCGGCGACGCCTTCGCAAATATCAGTAACGATCGTGTGAGGCACAGTGTTCTCTCTCTCAAAGTTCGGCAGACGAGCCCGAACAGAACTCGCCTTCTAACCTACATTAAGGATTGTAGTGCTTTTTGAATCACAGCGTTTCAATAGTAGGCGAGCCTTCCGCTTGTACCCAAGCAATTTGACGGATACGGCGAAGACTGGCGTATTCCCGAATTGCATCGGGATCGCGTCCTCCCAAATCTATTTCCACGCGCACTAAATTGACCGAATCTCTGAGAGTTTGGGCGTAAGCAAACGCAGCTGGGTAAGCTTGGGGAGTTTCGGGAACGACTAACCAGTCGCTGGCGGGCGTTTGGTGGGGCAACTGAGCGGTAGGTAGCAATGCTTGGTGCAGATCTTCGATATTAAGACAGAATCCAATACCGGGAACATTTTCTCCTTGAGGGTGATAGAGACTGAGCAATCGATCGTAGCGACCTCCCTGTCCCAGAACGCGCTTGCCAGTTTCCGTTTCGCCGACTGCTTCAAATACTATACCGGTATAGTAATCGAAGGTTTGAATTAAGCTGAGGTCGAGAATTAATTTTGAGGCGATCGACGAGCCATCGGCTAGCTTTGGAAAGCCTTGTTCGAGTAATTCTATCAGAGATTTAAGATTGTTGAGAGCTTCTTGTTGAGGCGGCGCTAGTTCTAGATGGGCAACTTTTTGCAGCACATCATTTGGGCGTCCGCGCAAATCCAACAACATCAGAGCGCGTTGGCGCAGTTCTTCCGAAAGCGGTAGCGTTTCTAGAGTAACGCGATCGAGATGAGCGATCGCAAATCGCACCTTATCTTGCAGAGCATCTGGAAAAGCCGAGAGCAAACTTCGCGTCAGTTCCGCTTCTCCCAAAATCAGATACCAGTTATGCAAACCCAGAGTCTGCAAACATTCTGTCAGCAAGAGCAAGATTTCTGCATCGGCAAGCAACCCGCCGCCACCGATCAATTCTACCCCAGCTTGATAAAATTCCTGCTGATTGTTGTGGCTGCTATCGTGCGAGCGACGAAACACATTGGCATTGTAGTAGAGGCGTTGGGGATAGGAGACGCCAGCCATACGGGTAACAGCAGTGCGTGCGATACTAGCAGTTAGTTCTGGACGCAACCCCAGCCCTTCTTCTTCAATGTTTTGCAGTTGCAACACCGTCGAGCGATCGATCGCTCCCCCAGCCATCAGTGTATTCAACCGCTCGATCGTGGAGGTAATAATCCGGTGATAACCCGATCGATGATATACCTGCTGCAAACGTTCTTCAATCCAACGTTTTTGCGCCACATCCAGGGGCAATAAATCTCTCGCCCCCGGTGCATAAAAATTCAGTCCTTTATCATCTGAGCGAACAAAAGTTCCGCCTTTGCTATCCCCCCTTTTTGGGGGGAAGGAGGGAGAAGAGGGAAGGGAGGAGGGTGATTGATGCACCATTACTTTTTCTTTTCGTTCTTGTCAGTTTTCTTGCCAAATAAACCAAATAAACCGCCACTTGATTTTTCTGCTTCCTTCTTCTTAGCAGAGGCAGAAGCGGCAGCCGCTCTTTCTGCTTGTTTTTCCATCAGTTTTTTTACTTCCAAAGCAGTTGGTTCTTGAGGATTGAACTTCAAAGCTTGATTCATATGAACCTTAGCCATAGTCATCTGGTCTTGCTTCCAATAAGCCATTGCTAGTATGGCATGACAGCGACTGTTATTTGGCTCCATTTTGAGCGCATCCTTCATTTCCAAAACCGCCTTAGCCGGGTAATTCTTATCGATATAGTCCAGTGCGCGACGGCAGTATGTCTCCGTAGGGGAAGTTTCCGGCTTCTTCTCAGCTGCGGGTGCTGTTCCCTGTGCGGGTGGTTTTGTCGTTCCTCCTCCTACTGCTGTTGGGGTTGGCGATTTCGCCGTCGCCTGTGCCGGTTTGTTGACAGGTTGACCTTGACTGGCTTTTCGCAACAAATAAATCAAATTTATTTCGCTAATTTCAGCAGTTTTTTCTAGTACTTTATCGAGCGTTTCATATTGCTTTTCGCCCAAGCTTTGCAGTGCAGTTTTGTACTCTTGCTCAAAGTTACCTGATTTGCTTAACTTCTTAGCTATTTCGCTACGCAATTCGATTTGATTTTGTTCTTGAACAAGGCGTTTTCCCATGCGACTTAAAAGTGCATTATGTTCGGCTCGACTTTGCTCGCCAAACAATTGTTCGTAGGCAGGATTCACCATTTTGGCAAAGAACTGACTTGCCTGATGTTTTACTGCTTCGCTTTCCGCAATGCAGCTATCGGGATGTAAGCGACGGGAAATTTTGAGATACCGTTTGCGAACGTCGTTGGCCGTTGCATCCAAAGGTACCCCTAAAACTGCGTGGTGATCTGTGAAATCAAACTTGAATAGTCCCCGTTCAATATTAAGAGCCATAGTGTAGTTTCCGACTTTTGAAGCGATTAAATCTAGTGTACTTCGCCACCTCTATTAATGCGCTAGCGTGAATGTACGGCATTATTCCAGGCAGATAAAGGACGTACCTGCATAAGTTCGGTGCTAAGGCTGTTATGAATGTAACCGTTAGTCGCCAAAATACGGCCTGAATCAATTTGCAACGGACTGCCATCGTAGGCGGTAACATTGCCACCGGCTTCCTGGACGATTATCACTCCTGCGGCCATATCCCAAGGAGAAAGTCCTCTTTCCCAGTATCCATCAAGGCGTCCGCAAGCGACATGAGCTAGATCCAGAGATGCCGAACCGCTGCGCCGAACGCCTTGGGTAAGATGGGTAAGGTGGCAAAACTCGGCGTAGTTGTTGTCAGCTGTCTCGCGACGATCGTAAGCAAATCCCGTTACTAACAGACTCTTGCTCAACTCCGATGTTTGCGAAACTCGGATGGGCCTCCGGTTGCGCGTTGCACCCAAACCAATAGCTGCGCGAAACAGTTCGTTGTGAAAGGGATCGTATATAGCACCCACCTGGGGAACTCCGTCAATCAACAATGCAATTGAGGTGGCGAAAAATGGGTACTGGTGAGCGAAGTTGGTAGTACCGTCTAGCGGATCGATCGCCCAGAGGTATTCACTTTTATTTTCTCCCAGTCGCCCGGATTCTTCGGCCAAAATTGAGTGGTCGGGAAAGTGGCGAGCTAAAATTTCTAGGATTGTAGCTTCGGCGGCTTTATCTGCTGCCGTTAACAAATCCCCCGGACGCCCTTTTTCTTCCACCGTTTCTAGTGTGCCCAAATAAGATTGTAAAACTGCACCGGCAGTCAGAGCTGCTTCGGTGGCAATCTCCAGGAATGTTTGCAATTGTTCGGGGGTATGATTCATCTTTAATTTATGGGAATGGAGAATTGAAAATGGGGAATGGCGAATGGAGAATTGGGCATGGCTAAAATGTTAAAGCTTAAAGGAGATCGAGTATAGGAAATTTTTCCCATTTTTCTATTTTCCGATGTCCCATGCCTCATACCCCATTCCTCATCATCTATATTGATTGCGAAACTCAGCCGGGGTCAGGCGCATCGGTTTTTCTGGGTTCCAAATACCCAAACCCATGACTCTGGCGAATTCTTGGGCGCTTTCTAGACGTTCGTCATACTTGTTGTTGAGCGATCGCGATACAAAAAGTCCATATCCCTCTGCCAGTAACCGTTCGTTTAACAGCACTCCATCTTGCCACACATAGGCCAGGGAGCGATCGAATTGGTCTTTAGTTTCCGTGTCAGATTCCAACAAAACCGGTTTAGAGCCGATCAATTCTTCCAGGCGTTCTTTCGCCGCCGTACCCCAAGGACGTTGCCGCAAGTCCGGCGCTTCAATCCCAATCAGGCGGATTTGCTCAATCAAAGGCGGTTGTTTTTCCGAATCGATCGTTTCGAGGGTTTGTCCGCTCACCACCCGCACAACCTTAGCCACCTCTCCTTGGGGTGTTGTTACCGGCTGGCAACTTGTCAGGAGAAATAATAAGCAAAAGAAAAAAGCGAAAATATTGCTGTTTTGGCTTTTATCAGTCTTCATCGAGGGGCAATCCCGCCTTTACTTTCCCTTTTCCAAAATAGCGACCGAATTGCAGTTCGTAAACTTCATCTTCATCCTGAGTCTCCACCTCTAAGTCCGATCGCGGATAGCTGACACACAACAGCGCATACCCCCGCTGGCGGAGTTCCTGGGACAGTCCCATCGCCTCTGGCTGATAAATCTCTCCGGAAAGCACCCGCACCGCGCAGGTGGTACAAGCACCGTTGCGGCAAGAGAAAGGCAAATCGACGCCTTGATTCTCGCCACTGTGTAATATGTACCGATTTTCCGGCACTTCTATGGTATAATGCGTTCCTTTTTGGCGATAGTGGATGCGAATTTTGTGCGATCGAGACATTTGCAATTTTCGAGCAACATACTCTATAATAAGATTCCGTGCAAGAAATCCTGCAAAGGACATTTCAAAGCACATCCCTGGAGAGGTGGCCGAGTGGTTGAAGGTGCCGCACTGGAAATGCGGTTTGGGGGCAACCTCAACGAGGGTTCGAATCCCTCCCTCTCCGTTCCTGTAACTGCTTAACATACATAGCTTTAAGCGATCGAAACTCTCAGGACTTCAAGTTTAACTGGAAGTTCTGTATGCACTATTCTACGAACTGGTGTAAAAGTGGTGTAATTTAAGGCACAGCAGTTATTACACCACTTTTAATAATGACACAAGCAAAAGCGAGTCACAGCAAAGGTTCGGTAGCGGTTATCGTCAGCAATAATCGGTTACAGATTCGCTTCAGTTATATGGAAAAGCGTCATTATTTTTCCCTGGAAGTTGCCGATACCCAACAAGGTCGCAAGTTAGCGGAAGAAAAGGCAAGCGAAATTGAGCTAGACATCCTAAATGGGTGTTTTGATTCTACTCTAGCCAAGTATAAACCAAAATCTCATCTAGTTTTGTTAAAAACAGAGGAAATGCAAGACAGGGAGAATGCGATCGGGCTTGTACAATTGTGGGATAAGTACACGGAATACCGAAAGCCTCAGATAGCTGAAACCACACTAAAACTGAATTACCAGAGAATAGCCAGTCACATCAAAAAAATTCCCTTTCAACAAGTAAGCGATGCTACGGCAATTCGCGATTACCTACTCGAACACAATTCTGCTTATACGACCAAGCAAATAATAACCCAGTTAAATGCCTGCTGTAAATGGGCTTGCGAGTCTTCACTCATTAGGGAAAATCCCTTCAAGGGAATGCCTGAAAAAATTAAGTTAGGAGAAGATAAAGAAAAAGACATAGACCCTTTTACGCCAGCGGAACGCGACGCAATTATTCAAGCTTTTGAACAACATCCTACATACAATCACTACGCACCATTTGTAAGGTTTCTGTTTGCAACAGGTTGTCGTACTTCTGAAGCTGTAGCTTTGCAATGGAAACATATCAACGATCGCTGTTCGCAAATCACCTTTTCTGAGGCGGTGGTATGCGTTTCATCTCAAAAAATTCGTAAGGATACCAAAACTCACAAGTCTCGGAAATTCCCCTGTAATGCTCAATTGCAAAAGTTATTGCAGGCAATTAAACTGCAAAATTGCGAGCCAGAAGCATTGGTATTTCCATCTTTAACAGGGAAAGAAATTAATGCTCACACTTTTAATGCTATGTGTTGGAAAGGCACGAAAGTACACGGCAAATATCAAGAGGGTATAGTTACTTGTTTAGTGAAAGAAGGCAAAGTAGAGCGTTATCGTCCTCAATACAATACTCGCCATACATTTATTACCCAATGTATAGAAGCTGGGGTAAGTCCCGTCCAAATTGCTAAATGGGTAGGAAATTCACCTGAGATAATTATGACGCATTATGCGGGTACACTTAGGCAAGTACAAGTTCCTGAATTTTAATTTTGGGCTTGTAGATATTCAAGCCATCGGGCGATCGCTTCTAATTTAGCTAGAGGAGAAATGAGCGCTCGCCTTCAATTCAAATTAACGTATAATAGAAATCAAACATTGATTGTTTAGCAGGATAAACAAAAATGACACAGTTATCTTCAAATCGCACAGCACGGCGAGGAAGAGTATTCCCAGAACGACAACTATCTCCAGAAGAAAAAGCGCGTCGTCAAGCTGAAGACGAAGCATTTGCCAAACGCTGTCGGTCAATCTTTGAGCGAGTTAAACCAGAACTAATTAACGAGCATTACGACTGGTTTATTGTGATTGAGCCTGAGAGTGGAGACTATTTTATAGACGCAGATGAAATGGCTGCAATACAAAAGACTCGTGAGAAATACCCACATACCAAAAGCCTGATCATGCGTCTCAATGAAACTGGAGCCTGCGGCAGAATATGATTTCAGGCGAGTTTAACAATAAGGGTGAGTTAATTTTTGAAATTGATTTGATTGCTGCTGATGGTGATATTATTACAGTTAAAGCACTTCTAGACACAGGTTTCACAGGCTGGCTAGCAATTGATAACCAAGATGCAGAGAGTTTGGGGTGGCTTCTTCAGAGCCAACAACGAAATATGGAGACTGCTCGCGGCGAAGCACGGTTTAATCTTTATGAAGGAAATGTGCTTTTTGATGGAGAGGAGTTTGCAATTTCAGTTTTAGGTGGAGATGAATTGCCAGATATTCTCTTAGGTGTGTATTGGTTACAAATAAAAAGACTGGTGTCAGATTTTCCGGCGGGGGTGCTGACATTGGGGTAGGTGCGATCGCGCTGACTTCAGAAACCCGGTTTCTTAGAGAAACCGGGTTTCTTAGTGGTGAATTAAGAGTGCGATCGGACTTTGATTTGGATAGAGAGAGAATGGGCGATATCGTGCAAGGTTATTCCTCGCTCTATGGTTAGTTACCATCACTGAAAGTAGGCGTAAATCTCCTACTCAAAATGGTAAAAAATTATTGCATTTAAGTTTAATTATTACAACTACATTTTTTCGATTATGTATTTCGCTAAACGATCGTATTGTTTATCCATTTCCTGCATCAACTTAGTCTGATTAGGAGTCCACGCCCCCGAACTTATTGCATCTCTTGTCGGTTTTCTTGTCGATAAGTATTTAATTGGCACATTTTGCCCTATGCTGTCAGGAGCCATAACATTTAGGTCTTCAATACTTGATATTGGTTCAACATTTACAAATTCAGGAATACATTCATAATCCTCAACTTTCTTTAACGCAGGTATTAATTTATTTTTGATTATGTTTAAAATTTTCTCATATTGGTATTTATCTGCTCCTAGTTTTTTTCCTTTCCTTGTATCAAAGCCATTAAAAATCCAGCCTCCAAACTTAGGTTTTCCCTTGGATGGTATGAGTTGATCGTATGGGTTTGATTCCGTGAAACGAGTTTGGCCTTGTTTCCAATCAATAACAAATTTAGGTAATACTTCTCCAATCAGACCGATACAGTATGCAGAAAATAGGTCAGGGGTACAGGGAACTAGAAAATAATCTGAACAATATAAAGCTGAACGCACAAGAGTATTAAATGATGGGGGTAAATCGATTAATACATAATCATAACTTTTTTCATATTTTTCCTCAAGTTTATTAACCAGTAGCAAAGGTACGAGAAATCTATATAATCCTGCTCCGCTTACTACGTCTGTTCCAACCGTTAGTATGTCAGCAAAACTATTGAGCCAGAAGTCACCTGGTACAATATCTAACAGTTGGTTTGCTTCGTCACCTGTATTTTCGTTGAATTGATATTTTGGTCGAGTTAAGTATATTTCCTTAATTTCCATCTGGTAAATGTAAGGTTGTGCATAAGATCTTATGGTTTTACCAAAAGGGTTGGCCTCTGAAGTTTCAAGATATTTAGCAAACTCTTCGTAGCCAATAGTTGCAATAGAAAGATTGCATTGTGGATCGAAATCAATTAAAAGAGTTTTTTTTCCTGCTGCTGCCAGTGCAACCCCTAGATTCCAGATGATAGTTGTTTTTCCTACTCCACCTTTGTTATTAAACATGGAAATTATTTTTTTAGTCATGCTTGTGTTTCTCTTGTCATATTTGAATGTCTGGATATTAGTATAAACAAACTATTCGTATCTGTGACTTAATATAGATTAGCCATTATGTTAAGATTAGGTTAGATAATTTTTTAGCGCTTCCGAAAATGACATCTACTGAGCTGTTCGCCCTTGCTGCAAATGAGTGGGACTTGGAAACCTTATACGCAGACCTCGCATCTGCCAAGGGTAAGCGTTTGACACCAGTGGAGAAGCAGCACCTGCGGGGGTTGCTTTGTGGCTACAGTCCCGCTGAAATAGCTGAAAAGCTGAATAAGAGTCCCAAAGGAGTTGGAGTTGACCTGTGTAATACTTTGTATCAGTATGTTAAGAACCTTGTAGGTAAAAGTGATGAAAAGATAGAAAATTGGAGAAATGTTAATGAATGGCTTGAAGAAGCTGGATATAAAACTCAGTCTTCTGCTGAATTTGAATCAAGTGATTGTTTACCATTAGAATTTTTAATAAAAAGAGCGAATATAACTATTGATAAACATAAAGTAATCGTTGACATTAACTTGCGGATAGTAGCCTCCAAACCTTCAGAAATTCCCAAGATGGAAGAAATAGATACTAACGGTAAGGTTTGATATCAGCGAAGAAGAGATTAATATAAGCCAGCCGATTTTAGAGACACATTCCAGCATCTGTTTTTCTTACAGAATCAAGTTGTTGGCTGGAGGTAACGAAACCCAAAAAGGTTTCTGGTGTTGGGTTAAGCGACAGCGAAACCCAACCTACAATTTACTTTAATATGAGAAAGGACTGAGTTAAATTACACTCAGTCCTCATCATTGATAGTTCAGTTTTAAGTTTAGCTGAAAGTTATCTTCTCGCGGGTTGAGCGGGTGGTTTTGGCTTTGTATTTTCTACGCTAATGCCAAGTACCCACACAGTTACAAGGACAACACCGAGTACTTGCAGGAGAGTTAACTTTTCATTGATGATCAACAAAGCTAAGACCACTGTTAAAGCAGGGCCACTCGCACCCACAACGGAGGCAAGGGCAGGCCCAATCATCGGTACGCCTATGTTATTGAGTAGGTAGCCAACTAAGGAAGTAACTGTTAAAACTAAGGCTCCTATCCAGAGAGTGGGCCACATTTTGGGATCGACCTTGTATGCTAACGATGGCACAAAACTGCCAAATGGCAGCACAAAGGCGGACAAGAACAATATGGTTGTGAAGTTGACGACACTAAAGGGGATGGGGTGCATTTTACTGACTTTGATCAGAATCACGTAAATTGCAAAAGCTATCCCCGATACGATCGCTGTGATTGCTCCTAGTGTATAGTTACCTTTAGCCCCTGCTGTCAGGTTGGGAATGGTCAAAAAGCCGCCGATGTAAATTGAGACCGTTGCCAAGATGAGAAGGAAAGTCGGTTTATCCTTAAAGATTAACCAAGCTAAGAGAATGGTAACCGTGGGATAGATAAAGAAAATTGTGGTAGCAACACCAGCTGGAATATTGCCTAAAGCAATGTAAATGAAAAATTGAGATACGAACAGAAAGAAGCCACTGCCTATGACGCTCAAAAGCCTGCCGCGCTGTTCCCGATTGCCAAGTTGTTTGATATCGCGCCACGTATTGCTATAACGCCACGGTGCTACGATAAAAGCCATGATCGGCGCGACAAACAGCATTCGCATCGCCAAAATTAACAGGGAATTTCCCGGACTGGCAGAAATAAATCCTCCCAGTTCAGTTAGACCAAATATCGTTTGCTTTCTCAAAATTACTCTGACAATAACGTTTTGCAACGAAAACATCAGAGAAGAAATCAAAATAAGGGTCACCCCTGTCACAAAGTTGCTGGGCTGAGTTGGTGCAGCTGTAGGTGCGGTGGCAGGCTGCACGGCTGGCCTTGGGCTCGGTTGTTCCATTGGCCCGATCGTCTTGGGCTGGGTGTTTTGCTGTAGCTGGAACTTAATGCGACTTACCAGTGCCTCTAAAATTGCTTCTCCTTGCTGTTCGAGGCTGTGCATCCGACCGAGCTGCTGGGATAGAGCGCTTTGATAGCTGCTGATATCCTGTTGCAGGGTTTTTAAGGTGGTGCTGAGGGTGGAATCGAGGGATGAAAGCAGGCGGTAGGCATTATCGTTGTAGCTGCTGGGAAGCTGGGCAGAACCGGTGCCCGACGAGATAATTTGCTGCCGCAATTGCTCTTGCAGATGGCTGGCGAGTACTTCCGCAAGTTGCTGTACCTGCTGCTGAGATTGCAAGTCCCGATACTGCGATCGCAGCTGTTCGATATCGGCGGAAAGGCTGCTTTTCTGCGACTGTAACTGCGTGACTTCCTGATTCAGCTCCAAGATCAAACTTTCTTTGAGATTTTGCAGCTGCTCGGTCAGGGCCTTCAGCGCGTCCTGTGCTGCCTGCGGGTTGTTTCCACCCTGAGCTTCTGCTTGGTTGTCCAGTTGCCCCATTAGAGTCTATCCTCTTGTCAATTGGCTATCAAATAACGTGGATTGCTACTTGCTTTTTTATGGGTATTCCTAAGTATTTTGTCAAATGCCGCCTCAAATTGTAATTAAATAACCTTAAGTATTTAAATAATTTTTTACGAATTTCTGAAGAATATGTTTACATGACGCTTTTGAGATATATTATGTTTCTCCTTCCTAGCACAACCGCGTGGAAGTTTTTCTGGTACTTATAGATTTAGAATTTTGCGATCGCTTATTTGCAGTTAGAGGTTTAAATAATTGCTTTCACCTCAAGAACACTTTACGAAATTAGATGCCATTTTCCAGCGTTATGCTGTCGCTTTAGCAGATGAAGTCCGCGATTTACAAAAATCGGACGAAACCGCTCAGTGGCCTACCGCTTGGAAGCAAGTATATAACTGGTACTTTGCCCAATGCTTTGTGCGAGAGCGGATATTCTGCAACTGGGCAGCTGATGCTGCTGCCTGGAAGCTTTTGCCAGAGAGGGGATATCCGAATCGCGGCAACCGCAAGACCGATTTACCCCTGCCGCTTACTATAACTGAGGTAGAAGCAAACGAGCAATAGCAAAGATGATAGCGCCCAGACTGGCAGTAATGGGAATGGTGATTACCCATGCCCCCGCAATGCTTCGTAATGTGCTAATACGGATCGATCGCCAGTTTTGTACCAAACCGATGCCAATGACGCCGCCGACGAGGGCGTGAGAGGTGGAGACGGGCAAACCGAGTCGGGAAGCGAGCAAAACAGTGGTGGCGGTTGCCAGTTCGGCGCAAAAACCGCCACTCGGTTGGAGGGGAATAATATTTTCTCCGACTGTGGTAATGACGTTTTTACCCAAAACGGCTAATCCGGCGACGATTCCCAAACCGCCGAGAACTAAAATCCAGAGAGGAATGCTGAAGTCGCCCAAGGGAACGGAACCGGTGCGGCGAATGTAGGCGATCGCAGCTAAGGGGGCGATCGCATTCCCGACATCGTTGGAACCGTGAGCAAAGGCGACAAAGCAAGCGCTGAGGACTTGAAATCGTCCCAATTGTCGCTCTACCGGATTTGAGATTTTCGATTCTCCCCCGCTCCCCCGCTCCCCCGCTCCCCCGCTCTCCAACTGTCGCCAACTAACCAAGGAGAGGCTAACGGCTGCGATCGCACCTGTTGCCAGCGTGATATCGTGGGCGGGGAGAGTCAGTCCCCAGCGGTTCGTTAGAAATGCGTGTACTGGTTGAGTTAGGGTTGGTAGCACAATGACGCCAAACACGCTCAACAATGCTGCACTCAACCAAGGTATCCACTCGCGCAGTTGTTGCAGGGGATGGGGGCGATCGAGTATCCAGCGCTTGACAATACTGTAAAAAAGTGCTGCTACGCTGCCGCTGATAACTGGGGTTAAGACCCAACCAATGGTGATCGTGCCAATTGATGACCAGTCTACCGAATGGATACCAGCAGCAATCCAACTGAAACCGGCGATCGCACCCACCACACCATGAGATGACGAAACTGGCAACCCCAAACTGGTAGCAATTTGCAACCACAAACCGCAGGATATCAGTACAGATACCATCCCGATTAACAAAGTCTGTGGCGTTGAAGCGAATGTAGATGGGTTGACAATTTCCGTTGCGAGAGTTTCGGATACCTCACCGCCAAATAGTACCGCACCCGTAAATTCCAAGATCCCAGCTATGATCAGCGCTTGCCGCAGGGTGACAGCTTTGGAGCCTACAGAAGTTCCCATCGAGTTGGCAACGTCGTTTGCTCCCAAGTTCCAGGCGAGGTAGAAGGCGAGTAAGGCGACGAGAATTATCATGTCGTCAGTATGGATAGACACATGGTTAGTTTATCTGCTGCGGGATGTGGGGGTGTTCTAGCTATGGAGGGAATAATATTTTGAACCTCAGATGAACCCAGATGTAAAGTAGGAGCGAGACGATATATTTACAAATCGAATTCTTGCCTCAATTTGTTTTAAAGACATTGTAGATTTTTCTTGGGATAATTCTCCCAAATCTGAAATTGCTCAAGCCGTTCAAGGTGTGGCAAATGCTGTTAAGGCTCAATCTCAAAGTATTCAAAGTATTACGAATATTGCAGAAAAAATCTTTCAGCTATTCCAAATCCTCAAGGCTGATTCCCAAAGCTGCTAACTGTTCGGAAGAAAGCGACTTTAACTTAGCAGCTAATTCCAGTCGCTTTTGTCGTTCTCGTTCCGCCTCTGCAAATGCTAGTTCTGCGTCTGTCTGTAACCAATTTCCCTCCCCGTCATACCAGCGTAACCAGCGACGGCTAATTCCTTCAAATTCTCCTTGCCAGATTGCCAATCCCAATTTTAGTTCGGGAATCCAAAACTGAGGATTTTCAGTATCTATAGTTTGCTCTCGGTAGCGCCCACCATCTAGTTTAAATCCCCGCAGGCGATCGCTATAGCGACTGAATACGGCATAATAAGGTACTCGCAAAATCCGCTCGTAAACATCCCACTTTCTCGGCGGTATTTCTCTACTATGTTGTCCGTTACTTTCCTGAGTGCTATGTACTTCGGAAGTATTCTCTTCATCTAGTAGCGCCAATTCTCCCAAATCTTCTTTTTCTGTTCCCGGCGATAGCAGTTCCACGACTAAAAATGGATTTGCACCTTCTTGCCAAATGACGTAACTAGAACGCAAATCCGTACCTTCATAAAGACGCGGTACATCCAAGACGAGAAACCAGTCGGGACGTTTGTACCACAGGGGATTTTTCACATCATAGTACAAGTTTAGATCGGAGCCGGCAAAGATGCGCGAGGGCGGGTAATTTGTCAACCGTAGGGTGCGAGAAAGCAACTGCGGTTGCAAACTATGAAACTCGTCAGGCAAACCAGGTTCCTCCGCATTTTCACTTGGCAAATCGTACATCGTCGGCAGTGTCTCCTTAGCAGGGAGAGGCGGTTCTGTCTGGGGAATTTGCTGAGGAAAGCCAGTCACAGTGAACCTCCGAGACATATTAATTAGTAGTATAAGCGATAAAGCCCGCGCAGGCGGGCTTTGTTTGTATAGGGGCGACTTTAGTTGTCAGCAACCTACAAATTGGGAATCAATCTACCAGTTGGAGAAGTTGCAACAGGTTGATCTCCAGCAATATCTGCTACGGCGGCGGGAATTTCTTCAGGTGATTTAGTTTTCGCTTTGTTGAAATCGGTGATGAGTTTTTCCATCATTTCTCCCCGTCGATCGTACAATCGTTTTAGTTGCCGAGGTTCGCACTGATTCATTGCGTAGGCGGTGATGATGGGTACGGCGATCGTACTATCGGTGTAACAAACAATTGTACTGGGCAATTCTTCGGGATCGACTTTACCCCAGCTAACTGCTTCGCTAGGCGTTGCACCGGATAAACCGCCTGTATCGGGACGCGCATCGGTGATTTGCACAAAGTAATCGTGACCCCGTTCTTCCAATCCCAATACTTCGTGCAGTTGCGGTTGTGTTTGCAACAGGAAGTTTTTCGGACTACCGCCGCCGATAATTACCGCTGCACTTTTGCCTTCTACTCCATTTGTACCGGATTCGCGGGCGCAATATGCGATCGCAGCTGTCTCGTTGACATCCAAGGCTGGATCTAATACTAACTGAGAACCTTCTAATGCGATCGCGGCTACGTTCATGCCGATCGAGCTATCTCCAGGAGAGGAAGTATAGATGGGCACTCCGCACTCGTAAGCTGTCGCCAACAGGGAGGAATGTTTAACTCCCAGTTGTTTTTCTACTTCCCGCACATACTTACCCAACAGGTAATGAAATTCTGCGGTTCCCATTCGCTTCTGGAACTCTTCCGCTTGCAGAACTTTGCGGATGAAAGCATCGGTTTCCAGCAGCACATCGTAGCCAAAGGTAATATCGTAAATGCGAATTGTACCTTCTTCCCGCAGCTTGATATCATCAAGGAACGGACTGCTGGCGAACAGTTCAAAACCTAAACCGAAGTGGATATCGTGGTAAAGATTAGCACCAGTGCTGATTATCCAGTCAATAAAGCCGTTGCGAATTAGCGGCGCTAAAGCAGCGACTCCCATCCCGGCGGGTGTCATCGCACCGGAAAGACTGACTCCCACCGTCACACCTTCTTGGAAAACTTCGCGACTGAGTAGGTGGCAGATTTCTCGCAATCGAGCGGAGTTGTAGGCGGTAAAATAATTATCGATTAAATCGACCACGCCAATTTCTTTGGGTATGGGGGCGGGTGCGATTTTGCGACCGGACTTTTTTGACATTTTGGCACTCCTAAAAGAAGGGGCTAGGGACTAGGGACTAGGGACTAGGGGAAAAGAGAGAGTAGAGACTGGGGAATAATTTTTAGGAATGAGTAAAAAAATACTCGTCCATCAGTTTATTTAACTCGCGCTTGAGTATAAAAGACTTGTCGATGAGTTGTAAAGACTCGTTGATGAGTTTTCTTACCCTAGCTCATAGCCCCTATTTCTTTCATCACCTTCAAGTAGCATTCGTATGCTGCTTTGCTAAAACAAACAAAGGTTACTTGTTCGATCGAGCTATTTCGCTGCAAAAAATAGCTTACTTCCTTAATAGCTATTTTTGTCGCTCGTTCTAGGGGAAATCCATACACACCAGTGCTTATAGCTGGGAAAGCAATCGTGTGAACGTTGTTTTCCTCCGCCAGTTCCAGACATCGGCGATAACAACTGGCTAATAACTCATCCTCTTGATAATTACCACCTTGCCAAACTGGGCCTACTGTATGGATTACCCATTTGGCGGGTAGTTTGTAACCCTTGGTGATTTTAGCATCGCCTGTTTCGCAACCATTCAATTTTTTACATTCTTCATACAATTCCGATCCGGCGGCGCGGTGAATTGCCCCATCTACGCCACCACCACCCAGTAAGGAGTTATTAGCGGCGTTGACGATCGCATCGACCTGTTGTATGGTAATATCCCCTTCGATAACTGCCATTTTATTTTCTAGCATTTTGGATTCTCAGAGTATCTGACTTGGCCTATTTTGTGGTTTTTGGGTGCATTATCCGAATAGCATTATCAAATTCAATCCAAACCTCCTGAGAAAAGCGGCTGAAGGTATAACCGCCAGCACGAAAAACTTTGTAATGATCTAACCAAACCACTAATAGGGTAGCATTGAAAAACAGATGATGTAGCATATCTGTACAATATAATTGCCAAGTTGAGCGGCGATATCGTATTTTTCCTAACTGCTCGGACTGGAAATAAATGTGTTCGTTTTCATCTCGTAAAATTTGTTTGCAAAGCTGTTTTAAAGCTGGCGATCGCGTAGTATCTGCCAATGCTTTATAATAAACTAAAGCCATCAATTCGGCTGTTAACAGAACTGCGATCGCCAATTCTAAGTTGACCAATTTTCGCAATCTGCGAAATATTGTATCTGTCCAGTGACGCTGTGCTAGAGGAATTTCCTGTTGTTTCATAAATCGAGCCAAATCTGCGGCGTGTCGTTGCTCCTCCGCAATAAAAAGTTTTAAGCTTTCCACATAAACACTATCTCCAGATACAGCAGCGTAGGCACGGGCGGCTTTTAATAAATTAGTACCTTCGGAACTTTCACCTAATTGAAAGCTGCGGATAGAGTTAGAAATATTTGTTTTTTCTATATCGCTGAGTCGATAGGAAGGTTCCCAAGGAATGGGTAGCAGATTTTCACGATTGAAACGAAAGTATTCTAACCATTCTGTTGAGGTTTTGCTAAAATTATGCCTGCTTGTTGCAGGAATTGCTTCTATAAGGCTGTTGTCAAATAATTTATCGCTAATTGAGTCCTGTGCTTTCTGCCCAAATTTTGTAGGGGTCGTCATTGCGTTTTTGTCTCCAGTTTTGGCAGTTTCGTATTACTACTACGTAAAAATCCGCCTTTCCCGATTGGTTGGAACAGAAATAAAATCTCCGCAACAGAAAGCGGGCGACCCACTACTGAAAAGGAGTCATAGATGGCCAAAAAACGGCATAAAGCTGAAAAAAATAGAAAAATAGTGTAAAATAAGTTTTTCTCAGTCTAGAAGAGATTGGACTTGGCCAAGATTCCTGCTTAATTTAAGCAATTCTCAACTATGCTCAAGAAACCCCGCTCGCTCAAAATAGGTGAAGGTCAACCATCTCAGCAATATCCCGAAGAAAATTGGCACTCTTTTGGGGAAATTTTGCGGCGGTTGCACGCAGAAGGTATTTATATTCATTCGGAACAACTAGCTGAATTTTTTCTAGCGCACGGACTACCTGTAGATTTGTCCTATGTCCCGCAGCGTTTGAAGGAAAAAGCTATTGACATCAATAATAATTACCGAGGCGATATGGCGCGTGTGAGTGAAGAAGTGGACGATGGAACTGTTTGGGATTTTACATGGCTCAGATGAGATAATATATCTTATCTATAGAGAACTTACTAGGTAAAGTTCTCCAAGGCAATTTTGTTGTTTTAAGCTTAATGAAAAATACTACCAATCTCGATCGGAACGAAATCCCAGAAGCCAGTAACTCGGAGGAAGACATATCGCTGACATCCGAACAGTACAAGCGTAAGATGCAGCGACGCAAGGAAGTGCAAGAACAGCGGCTAGCTGACAGAACAATAGAAAAGGGTTTAATAATTGTTCACACTGGCAATGGCAAGGGGAAAACTACGGCTGCTTTGGGGATGGTGCTGCGATCGCTCGGTCACGGTTACCGGGTGGCGATCGTACAATTTATTAAAGGAGCCTGGGAACCTGCCGAAAAAGCTGCCTTCAGTCGCTGGGCCGACCTGCTAGAATTTTACGCGATGGGAGAAGGCTTCACTTGGGAAACTCAAAATAGAGAGCGAGATATTGAGAAAGCTCACCAAGCGTGGGAAAAGGCGTTAACCTTTATCCGCAATCCTGAATATAAACTGGTGCTTCTCGATGAACTCAATGTCGCCTTGAAGCTGGGATACTTGACAGTCGAGGATGTTCTCGCCGGACTGGAACAAAAACCAGAGCAAACCCATGTTATCCTAACTGGCAGAGGCGCACCGCGAGCTTTAATCGATCGAGCCGACTTAGTGACAGAAATGACACTTATCAAGCATCCGTTTCGCGAACAAAGCGTCAAAGCTCAACCGGGCATCGAATATTAATTTTAGATTTTGGATTTTAGATTTTCGATTCAATCTAAAATCCAAAATCTAAAATCCAAAATTTATCTTAATGTTGCAATTCATCTCCCGTTATAGCGTTAGCTCGGGCGGGAGAGTGTCAATGATAGTTGGCTTTACACATACTCAAAATGCGTTGGTCGTTTTCGCTAACGCTGGTAATCTGGTGATAGTCTTGCAGTTTTACCGTTAAGGGAAAGGTGACAGCATCGAACCTGTTGTCAGAAGAAGTGCTTCCTACAGCTACAGGTTGAAACTCTTGTGGCTCATCCGGACTTTCCTGAGCTATTTCTGCATCGGGAGAAGCTAAACTCACTTTCAGCTGCTGTGCTTGCAGGGTGCCTCGAAAACAACTAAACTCGGAGCTAGGCATATAGAAAGCGCCGATCGCTTGCCCATCCCGTACCTCAAACACCATATATTCCTGACCGATCTGTTCGGGCTGCGAAGACTTACCATACAAGTAAACTCCATCAGCCAACTGTTTGAACGATCCAGTTCCCCTAGTGGTAGCAGTAGCTTCCTCAGATGGAGATACTGACTTAGCCTCCACAAATTGCTGTTCTTCTGGTGTGACAGTCATTTCGGAAGCGTTGGCCAGTACGGCGCTGGCGTTACCGTTGACAAGACTGGCCATCAGCATTAACCCAGCGAGTGGGACTCGCAAATACTTTTGCTGGTGACGGGATTGTAAAAAAGAATGTTTCATAAAATTTAACACCGCAGCTACCCCTGATGAATTGCAATTAAAACGGAAATATGTTTTAATTCAGACTTGTCGAAAGCTTTAAAAAGTGCAGTTAACTCAACTGAGACTTTTTCTTTATTCCCAAAGAAAGCTTTGGGAAACTCGGATGCAAAAACTTTCTCTTGCTTCCCTAAATTGGCTATGTTGCCAAATATAAATTTTGCCCGCTTTAGCTTTGCAGGCGCAGTTATTATAGACAAACTCCTAAACTCCTCACAATAACAGTCTAACTCTTGACTGTTAGGTAGATTCACTGTCAGCAGTAATATTTTCCAATTCTTGTAACAAATCTTTACAAAAGCGATAGAGGGGCTAGAGAAAGTCAAAAGTCAAAAGTCAAAAAGAAGCGGGAGAGCGGGAAGAGGAGGATTTTTGACTTTTGACCCTCCCTATTTCCTAGCCCCTCCAAAAAAATTAGGACGGGTAGCAACCTTGCTACCCGTCCCACCAGAGATTTACTACCAGAGGCTTAGCTGGCCAAGTATTCCCGAACATTGGCGCGGTGACGGCGCAGTTGATCCAAAGCTTGACGTTCTAGTTGGCGGACGCGCTCGCGACTGAGGTTGAGCTGCTCGCCCACTTTGGCTAGGGAAAGTGCATTACCATCTTGCAGACCGAAACGCAGGGTAAGAACTTGTCGTTGCTGAGGTGTCAGTTGCTCCAAGAGATCGTCGAGGTCTTGGCGCAGGGACTCCTGGGTGATGTAATGCTCTGGCGATGGGCCTTCATCTTCCAGCAGATCGGAGAGTTCTGTATCCTGGTTATCGCCAACTCGGACATCCAGAGAAACCGGTTGACGGGCGATCGTCAGGTACTCGCGAATCTGGGACGGTTCTAGTTCCAGAGACTCGGCAATTTCAGCTGGGGTGGCGCTGCGACCGAGTTGCTGAGCTAGTTCCCGCTGCACTTTTTTGATTTTGTTAAGTTTTTCGGTGATGTGGATGGGTAACCGAATCGCACGACCTTGCTGGGCGATCGCACGGGTAATCGCTTGGCGAATCCACCAGTAGGCGTAGGTCGAGAACTTGTAACCGCGCATCGGGTCAAATTTTTCCACTCCGCGTTCCAGACCCAGGGTGCCTTCTTGGATCAAGTCTAAGAATTCCAGATTGCGCTTTTGGTACTTCTTAGCGATCGCCACCACTAGACGCAGGTTCGCTTCGATCATCTTTTGCTTAGCTCGCTGTCCCCGATGTACCGCTTCTCTGAGAGCTTCTTCGCTCATTTTGACAAATTCTGCCCACTCTTTCTGAGTAGGTTCGCGGTTTAGACTGGTTGCTAAGGCGTCCTTCGCTTCCATCAGGGTCATCATTTGCTGCACCTGCTTCCCAAAGACGATTTCTTGCTCGCGGGTCAGCAGGGGCACTCTTCCAATCTCGCGCAGATAGGTACGGACCATATCCGCTGTGAATTTTGCGTTGGTATTATTGGTTTGGGTGGTAACAGTCGGCATGGGTGCGTGGTAACTATATGGACAAACAACGAATTGGTGGCTGGAGCGAAACGGCGGCGGAAGCAAGAAACTTTTTATTCTAACAAAAGCTTAGCTGCACGCCCTGGCAGAATTCCTCTTGCCATAGATGTAGAGGCTGCTTTCTCCTATCTTTAGGAGGATATTAGAGTCAGGTACTCTCGTAAAAGCGAATTTTAGTGAAATTTCTAATTGCCCACACATCCTTTTCTCCTCCAGAAAATACACAGGCTGGGATTGTCTTTAGAGGGCGTCTGCTGTTTTGTTTGACTTCTCAGTGAGGGAGGCGTGTTTAGCCAGTATATCTGTAAACCTTACTTCTTCTTTCAACCTGCCTCTACTGTACGCAATTTGTTACAAATGCTAACAAGTCGAAGTGAGTATGACTTTACCTTATTTTCATTGTACTACAGAAACGGCTTGGAAATACTGATTTCTTTGAGAAGATGGAGATGAAAGCGATACCTTTGTGATTAGCAGTTCAATTTAGATATAATTACTCTGGATGCTAATGAAAAAAGCGATCGGCAATACCGGAGCTTAAAGGTAGCACCCTTAAAGTGGCAAACCCATGCAGGCATGAGTGCGAGTGCGTTTGAACTGCAAGCATATATAGGATTAGCCTGGTTTAAAGGCAACCTAAGCTTTCAAAACAGAGTCGCTTTGCTATTTCCTCTTTCAGGGAGTAGATAGCCACTGGGTTAATCTTTCATTTGCTGACATTTATCGACAACCTCAAGTAAGTGGACTGCTGGAACTAAGAACCCCATCTGCTTTATTCCTTTGGTGATGATAACCGTTTAGACAGGGATAAAAGGTGAAAGGTTCATCGTTATCTTTAATATTCCCCAGGTTTGCTCCAAAATTAGCTACCAGAACTAAGTTTTGTGGGAGGCTTTTTTTGGCCCGATCGGGGAGGATATAGTCCTATATACAAGGATGCCTCAGTTATCCCGTTAATTAATAGACCCAATAGTATGAAATTACCGAACTTTTTGGCCCTAGTTTTCCGCACAGATAGCTAGAATTGCCGATCGCATTGAGCGTTCGGGAGGGGCCGTCGGGGAAATTCAGCCAATCTAATATGTTTACCTGAGTTGACTAGAAGCCGAGATCGGCTTTTGCTGATTCAGCGGCGGCGAAAACTTCCTCATCTGACCGTTCTTCCCAGCGTGTGTCGCCAATTTCGCGATAGAAGTTTTCGTCGTAAGGACGGGTACGCACTACTACCGGCATGGGAACAGCATGACCCAGAACCAAAGCTTGCTGCTTGGAATCCAGTTTAGCTAGAACAGAGCGCAAGCTGCCAGCACCGGAGACACCTGTGAAGATGGCGTCGATGTCTTTTTCGTCGTTAAGTAAGGCGGTGATGCGAGTGCCGATCTGCGACATGACTTCGTTATCGATTCCGGAGGGACGCTGATCCACTATCAAAAGCGTGACGAAGTACTTCCGCATTTCACGAGCTATTATACCAAAAATTGTACCTTGCACAATAGCTGGATCGAGAAATCGATGGGCTTCTTCGATCGTGATGACCAGCTGTTGGGGGCGATCGATCGGATTTTTGGTTTGCAGAAACAATTCTGCCTTGCGGACGTACTCTTTGTGGATGCGTCTGGTGATGACGTTGGTCACCAACATATAGGAGAGCATATCCGACTGGGAACCAAACTCAACTACCACGTGCTTACCCGCTTCCAGGGATTGTAAAATTTGATTGACGTAGTTGCGGGGGCAGGTCGATCGCATATATTTAAGATTTTCCAGTCGCAGGAGTTTGCGCTGCAAGGCCATAATCGAACCGATGTGACCTTTCTTTTCCTCGCAGAACATCTTGATATCTTCATTTGTCATGTTCAGCAGATGGGTAATCCAGGAATTGCCAAATTCGTTGCGGAGGATGTTGGCATTATCCAGCGACGCTTCCGAAATACCTAACTCTTGTCCTACTAACTTGATATCTTCTACTTCAATTTGGTCGTAACCTAAGTAAAGTTCTTGGGCGTCGCGCACTCCTCGTCGCCTGGTGGATTGGGGATCTAGGGTATAAATTTGCACAATTCCCGGAAATAGCTGGCGCAAACCTTTAACGGTGTTGAAGTTTTTGCCTTCCGAAACAGCTTCCCAACCATATTCCGAGTGCATATCGAAAATCAGGTTAACGGCTGCCTGCCTGCGAATGATCCCGGATAGCAGCAGCCTGGTGAGAAAGGATTTGCCTGTGCCGGATTTACCGAATACGCCGTTGCTGCGTTCTACAAATCTGTCCAAATCGATACAAACTGGCACATCCATATCTAAAGGTTGACCGATCGCAAAGTTGCGTCGATGGGGGTCATCTTCCCAACCAAACACAGTGCGAAAGTCGCGTTCTTGGGCATCGTATACTTGGCTGAAGTGAGTGGGAATTGTTTTGACCGGACGCAATTCTATCTGTTCGCTGCTTTGTGCTTGAAACGATGCCAGCATTCCCTGTGTTTCTAATGGCAGCTTGGGAGTTTTGCCGTTGGGAACGTAGAAACCGGGCGGTTCTGGTGTGGGGGTGAACATCAACATCGGCGCGAGTTCGATCGTACCGTAGGTGCCGCTGCCGGCTAAAACTTCTCGCAGGAAATCATCTGACTCTGCGGGCGGATTGGCGATAATGCGTAAACTGGATGTTCCTAAAGCTACATCTGTTAACAAACAGAAAAAGCGCGATCGCACCCCCTGCACCACCAAAAATTTGCCCACGCGCATATCTTCCACGGAAACATCCGGGTGCAGTCGCACTTGCAACCCATCGCTGAGGGAACCTTCAATTACCGAACCTAATGGCTTGCCTAAATTCATGTTCAAGCTGCACTTATTTTTAATTGCTAATGGCTAATAGCTAATCGCATTCAAATATTAGCAATTAGCCATTAGCTATTTGCGAGATTAATCTATTTCAATCGAAGTGGGAGAAGAGGGAGTGGTAGTAGTGGTAGGTGTGGGTTGTTTGCGATATTGGGCATAAAGACGATCGCGCCAGTTGAAGAACGTTTCGTATGCCGCGCTATCAGCCAGTCCTGGGACTCCCTTTCCTTTGAGCGTTTCCGGAATCTCTAGATAAGGCCCTTCGGGAATTTTGATGTACATACTCAAACCAGCTACGGCAAAATCTGCCAAAGTGGGATAGTCTGTAACCAAATAAGGCTTATTTAAGAGTAGCAGACTGACAGCTTCTAGGTCTTGTTTGAGGTCTTCTTGGGATGATTTTACAACATCAGGGCCAAAGCCAATCCCCGAACCCAACAGATTGAAAAAGTCTCCCGGCACTGCGCCCACTAGGAGTTTAACAAAATCGGGGGTTGTGGGGGGCAAAACGGAGGTACGGAAGCTTTGATTTTGGCTGAGTGCGCCAAATAACGCTTTGCGAGCTTTGAGTCCGATCGACTCATCAGCCCATTCTTCAATCAGCAAACACTGTCCGCGTTGTTCTGGATTGACGGGAATGATGGGCTTTTCTGGGTATTTGCGATCGAGGTACTTGGCGATCGCTGTCGAATCTACCACAATCTCGTTCCCGTCTTTGAGTACCGGCACTTGTCGCTGACCGGACATTCTGAACAATTCTAATTGTCCGATTCCCGGTGTGACTTCTATTTTCCGGTACGTCAACCCTTTATAGTCCAGGATCAGCCGCACTTTCTCAGAGTAGTGGGACATTTCAAACTGGTATAACTCCAGCATTTTCTTTCTCCTTATTTCTGGCCGATCGTTAAAAAGTTTATTCTACTTTAGTCATCAGTCAGTTGTCAGTTGCCAAATTACCGTTGTGATTTTTCTGGTGTTTTTCAGTGACCTCTGACCGTTGACAGTTGACTGATGACTAATAACCAAATTAAATAAAAACCCACTGCTTTGCAGTGGGGTTGCTGACGCCATTTTGAAGGGAACGGATATTTGTTTATTATGCACTTTGACGGGTTAACAAACCCCACAAGAAAATTAGAACCATAGCGCCAATCACAGCAAAAGCAACACTGGGTATTGTCAGGGCTCCGTATGCTGCTCCTCCGCTTGTTCCCAAGAGCAGATTGCCCAGCCAACCACCGGCGATCGCGCCCAAAATTCCCAAGCCGATCGTGGCAAAAATGCCGCCGCCTTGATGACCTGGATATATCGCTTTAGCAATCGCTCCAGCAATCAGACCTAAAACAATCCAAGCTAAAATTCCAGCCATTTGATTTTCTCCTTTTTATGTTCAATTTTTACCTTCTTAAATATACGTTATCAACCCGAATTTAAAGACGGCCTCTATCATAAGGAATATCCACAAGGCATAGGTTTTCAAGCGATTACTTCTAGTTCAATTAGATAAAAATAGCATTTCCATTATTTGAGATGTTTTAAATATGTTTAAATTGCTAAAATATGGAGTATCTCTAGAAATATTTTTTGCCAGTCCAACTATTCCTAGAGCATCAGTCAAGTATTCGCATATGGAAGCTAAAAAATCGGGTTGATGGGATGGGAAAACTCGAAATTTTGTTGTTACTACCGCAAGAAACCCGGTTTCTCTAATTAGTTGACCGGCGCTATAGTACACGCGGCAGAAGTAATTCACCAGTTTGATTCTCCTCTTCTACCTTTCTGTCGAAAGGAAGGGGTTTTTTATAGAACTAAGTTGAAACTTTGGCATCAGCCTATGGAAAGATGCAATAGAGCGAAATATTAGTTTACATTTCGTAATAAATTTTCGGCAAGTCAGGAGCTACGGATGAAAACACAAGATATGCAAAAGTGGAACAAGAAGCTGGCTGGCTTTATGGCGGTGATAGGGGCTAGTGCACTGATTTATCTGCCAACAATGGCACAAGCAGGGTCGAGAAATAACGAGACTAGCCAAAATCAATCGGCCTACTTCCAGTCAGCCCAGCCAAGAAGGTACGTCTGCATCTGGGGAAATGACCTCCGAGAGCGATACCATAGTAGCGATCGCTTCTGCCAACGATAACTTCAAGACATTGACCAAAGCTTTGCAAGCAGCAGAACTGACGGAAACTCTGTCTGGAAACGGCCCATTCACTGTCTTTGCACCCACCGATGCCGCATTTGCAGCTTTGCCTCAAGAAACGTTGCAAAAGTTGTTGCTGCCAGAAAACAAAGCTCTGCTGACCAAAATTTTGACTTACCATGTTGTTCCCGGTAAAGTTCTCTCCAGCGACCTGAAAACGGGAGAAGTGAAAACCGTGGAAGGCAGTCCTGTCAGGGTGCGCGTGGATGCTCGTAAAAAGCAAGTAATGGTGAATAACGCCAGAGTTACTCAGGCTGATATCCAAGCCAGCAACGGTGTTATCCACGTAATTGACAAAATCATTGTGCCTCCGGAATTGCAATCTAGACTTCGTTAATTTTTTCTAAGTATCGGAAATCGGGTTTCTGGCAATTGTCCTTCTCCAAAAACGGAGACTGTTAGTCTAGAAACCCTATTTCTTTGCATAACTGGTAGGTTGGGTTGAGGAACGAAACCCAACTTATATCATGTCTGGTGGCATCGGTAATATATGAGTGATGCTCTCATATTATCTGTGTCGGGTGTTAAATTTTTACCGCAGATGTAGGCAGATAAACGCAGATAAACGCAGATAAGAAGGCAATTTGGGTCTTTCGGGTTTATGGTGAAAAATGTTTGTGTACGTTACAGATGTGTGATGGTGGGTTACGGCACGGGAACTTAAATTATCGATCGAAAGTTCTGAATTTATCGCCCGTGCCTAACCCACCCTACGATTAGATAAGTTTTTATTATCACTACAAAAACTGGTAGGTTGGGTTGAGGAACGAAACCCAACTTATTAGTATAATTTGTTGGGTTTCGCTATGGCTCAACCCAACCTACAAATAGATTAGCTCGCGCCAGTATCAGAAACAGGGTTTCTTTGCATAAGTTTTTTATCTAACAATTTACAATTAACAATTAATCCCATTCTTTCCACAAAATTGCGTATATTTTAAGGTCGTGATAGCTGCCTTTGGCAAATAGGTGTTCCCGCAGAATGCCTTCAAATTTCATACCAACTTTTTCCATAACTCGTGCGGAAGCAATATTTTCAATCTTGCATCTAGCTTCAATTCGATTTAGCTGCATTGTGCGAAAACCTAAGTCAATGATAGCACGAACCGCTTCTGTCATATATCCTTTTCCCCAATACTTTCTGGAAAGTGCGTAGCCAATTTCGGCACGATCGTCATGATAAATCCAATCAACAAATCCGCAGGTTCCAATTATCTTGCCGTCTGCTTTATCTAGGATTCCCCAAGGCGCAACTTCATGATTTGCGTATTCATTGATGACGGCATTTAGAAAAGTTTTAGTATCTGCGATCGACTCATGCGCCGACCAGGTAGTCCACTGGGAAACTTCCGGGTCAGAGGCGTACTCGAAAATATCGTCTGTATCCTCCCAGTTGAGTTTCCGCAGTAGGAGGCGCTCGGTTTCTAGAACGGGTAAATCGGTAAAGATGTTTTGAATTTGCACTGCTGTTAAGGCTGCGATCGAAGTTTACCAGTGTTCGGATGGGCGAGCGCACTCCCCAAACCTACTAACTATCAAGCATAACTTGACATCTATCGCTAGGAAGAGGTTAAAATTATAACCGCAATAGGAAATTATTATCCTGCAAAAGTTAACTAATCTGGCTTTGATAGTTTTAGGGAGCTTGGCATGAAAAGGGGGTTCTTTGCCCAAGTACTGACGGGGTGTGCCATAGTCCTCGTCTCAACTGCTACCATCGGTCAATCGAGCAATGCAGCAGGAAGGACGTTTGTCTGCGGGACAAGCCAACACAATGGCAGGACTGTACCCGCAACCTTTGTTCGCTCTCCAGGACGGAGAGACCAAGTGATGATACTTTGGGTGCGTAATGATTTTGCCGGTACGCGCTACACTCCGCCAGAGCGTTGTCAAATAGTTACCGAACGACTGCAAGCACATCAAAATAACCAAATACTGAAATACATCCGAACTGCAACTGTTAATAATTCTCCTGTTTTATGCAGTGTCCTTAATAAAGGCGGCAGCTGTCCTGGCAACCAGGTGATAGTCACGCTCCGTTCTGGAACTAACGCCAAAGAAGTTCTCGAACAGCTAACAGATTTAGTTCGTCGCCAGCGTGGGAATCCAGTTTACTTTAGCAGCTGTCAACTAATTACTTATGTTGACACTGAAGCTTATCTCAATATTGATATATTACTAGGCGAAACTTCCGTTAACCAATGCTCCAGAAGGTTATGAATTTTTGCGCTCGACTTTCGATGGTGTTTCTCAGTGCAGGAATTGCGGTATTGCAGGCTCAGTTGGTGATGGGACTAACAACTGCACAGATTCGGGAAAAAGCTGCGGCGATTACAGTGCGTATTGATGGGCCTAATAATGGATCGGGGGTGATTGTGGAGAAGGAAGGCAGCAATCCCATTTGTTATACGGTTCTCACCAATTGGCACGTGGTTGAAAGGCAGGGAAATTATATAGTTGAAATTCGTGGCGATCGTTATATCGTTAACTCCAGCCAAATCAGACGAATACAGGGCGTAGATTTGGCAGTGCTAGGTTTCCAAACAGAATACAATGGCTATCCCAAAGCTGCTTTAGGTGATTCAGTCCCAGTTGGGCAGAGCGATAGGGTTTATGTGGCTGGGTGGGCTGATAAAGACGGCATTTCCTTACAGCGTCGCTTTATGTTTGTTGATGGTAGCATTCGCGATGTTTTGCCAGGACCTAGAGAGGGAGGCTATACCTTGCGCTATACCAATCTTACTCAACCAGGGATGAGTGGCGGTCCAGTGCTCAACGATCAAGGAATAGTGATTGGAATTAACGGATCGGGTAAATACGGAGAGATAGGATTTTTAGGCATTCCCATCAACATTTTTTCGGTTTGGGATCGACAATATGGTAGATCTCCATGTGGAATTTCTAGTTCCGCACCTCCCCCACGTCCAGAACTTACAGGTTTCCCCAAACAAACTTGTGGAGGTTCCAATCCACCTGGACTTCAAACATGGTATCCCGTATTTGTGAATTACAGCGAGCAAAGACTCCGACAAATTCAATCTAGATTTTGCCGTGACGCATTTCCAAATGATAAAAGAGATCCCAATCGCACATATATCCAGGTGGTTTCCTTTCAGAATCGAGCTATAGCCGAAGCTTTTGCCCAACTGATGAAAAAAGAGTTTGGCAGTGGAGAAGTTGGCGAAGCATATAGTCGTTGAAGTTTCAATTTATCTTAATTCAAACGTCTTAATCATTTCTTTTGCCGTTTTTTCAAACTTCGGGTAGTCGCTTATTTCTGCTTGATAGGTAATTCGGTATGCTTTAATTTTATCTAATGTCCATATCTCTAATTTTTGCCAATTACATCCATCCAATTGACCACTGTAAATAACTTGGTTAGCATTACGCTGAGCTAAGTTTTCTGCGGTTGGAAAGGGAAGTTGAATATTTGGAAAATCTGTTTTTATTTCAGGAATTATTACTGAATTTGTATATTGATCTAGAGACATTATTCTTTGTGGTTCGGAATAACCGACAATTATACTGGCTTGACAAGAAGTTGAACTTTTATCTTTTGGTGGTGTGAATTCAGCCACAACACCTGTGAGTGTGGGGTCTTTTTTTATTGGTTGCCAATCTTTAGGATATTTAAGCTGGAAACCATAATCTTTATCACTGTATTCTTTCATAGATGGAAATAAAATTTCTTTACACTCTGGAATGCTTAATAAAGCAGCTATAGAACCAGGAATACCTAAAATTACACCTACTAAAGTAATTGATTTACGTAACGAAAGTTTCTTCTTTTTTCGGGAGGATTTAGGAGATTGCGATGGTGGTATAGAAGTCATAGGGTTGGGAAAGTTTATGCCAGCTTGTCATAAGGTTATCAAATAAATTTTAGCATTCCTACGGGAAATTATCAAAAGAAGTTAATTCTGTGAATAAAAAGCATCTTCAAGACATAGCCCGCCTTAGACTTAAAGAAGCCAAAGTGCTGCTAGATAACGGATATTATGACGGAGCGTACTATCTTTGCGGCTATGTAGTTGAATGCGGGTTAAAAGCTTGCATTGCCAAAAAAACGAATAAGCATGACTTTCCAGACAAAAAGATTGTGATTGACAGTTACACTCACGATCTCAAAAAGCTCGTGCAAGTGTCTGGACTTCAGTCAAATTTAGCTCACGAAAGTATCACCGATCTGGTTTTTGCGACTAATTGGGCAATTGTTGTACAATGGTCGGAAGATAGCCGTTACCAGAGATGGACTGAGGTGGAAGCTCAGAATATGTACGCTGCTGTGGCTAATAGAAATCATGGTGTTTTGCGATGGATAAGACAATTTTGGTAGAAAAAGATATAGAAGAAGGGCGAAAAGTAATAGTGGCTCTCCAAAAAAATGGCTTCCCAGTAAATTCGGCGTTCTGGCTTTACAAACCAGAGCCTGATGAATGGCGGTTGACATTTGCATCACCATTATATGATGAGCAGGGGCCATTTAAAGCTTACAGTTTCGTGCAAAAAGTATTGGCAAAGTTTTCACCTTCTGTAGGAATATCGGTTGCGGAAACTACGGTGCTTAGCGATAAAGATGAATTGGTAGAAGGATTGCGTTATTTAGATAAGCAAAATCCCGGCATATTATCGAATATGAGATTGAGGGGAAACTCAATCAAAAATAGATACGTTGATGATATCTATATCTACTATGTAACACCATAAAATAACCTGCGATGGTTCGTTTACATTAGATATCTCCAGAAAACAATCTCAAAGGCAGGCAGGATGCCTACCCCACAAGAATATTTGGAGAGGTCTATTGCACTTATCCGATAACTTATTTCCCAAATGTAAATTATGCTTAGCTTGTGTACGATCGTCAAAAATGAAGAAACTTCCCTACCCAACTGTCTCAGCAGCGTTAAGGATGCGGTAGACGAGATGGTAGTGCTGGATACCGGGTCTACGGACAGGACGCCGGAAATTGCCAAGCAGTTTGGCGCGAGTGTTTATCACTTTGAATGGTGCGATGATTTCGCAGCTGCTAGAAATGAGGCGCTGAAATACGTGCAGGGGGACTGGGTTTTAGTTTTGGATGCGGATGAGGTGCTGACGCCGGAAATTGTACCGCAGTTAAAACAAGCAATTCTTCAACCTGGCAATTTGGTTGTTAATTTGGTGCGACAAGAAGTAGGCGCAATCGGATCGCCTTATTCTTTGGTTTCCCGGTTATTTCGCAATCATCCGGCAATTCGTTTTTCGCGACCTTATCATGCGATGGTGGATGATAGTGTTGTGCAATTGTTGCAGCGAGAACCGCAATGGCAGGTGGGTTATTTGCCGGATGTAGCTATTGTACATTACGGCTATCAACCGGAGGCGATCGCATCGAAAAATAAATTCCAAAAAGCACAGGCGGCGATGGAAAGTTATCTGGCAAAACATCCAGATGATGCCTATGTGTGTAGCAAATTAGGAGCATTATACGTGCAAGTTGGCGATATCGATCGCGGCGTCGAACTCCTGAAGCGCGGTTTAAATTCAAAATCAATCGATGATTTGGTGCTGTATGAACTACACTACCATTTGGGTATTGCTTACGAGCATTTACAACAATTAAATTTAGCTAAATACCATTATCAAGCTGCTACTCAAGTACCGATATTCCCGAAGCTGAAATTAGCTGCTTACAATAATTTGGGTAATGTGCTGAAGGATAATTCTAAGCTTCAGCAGGCTAAAACTGCATACGAAACTGCGTTACAAATCGATCCTAATTTTGCTCCCGGTTACTATAATTTGGGGATGACGTTAAAAGTGTTGGGGCGTTGGGAGGATGCGATCGCAGCTTACCAAAAAGCAATTAATTTGAATCCCAATTATGCGGAAGCTTACCAAAATTTAGGTGTTGTTCTCCTGAAAGTAGGCTATGTGCAGGAAAGTTTGTCAGCGTTTGCCAGAGCGATCGCCCTTCACGAACAGCATAACCCATCGGAAGCGCAACGACTTCGCCAAGGTTTGCGGGAAATGGGTTTTAATTTTTGACATCCGATCGCAAGTAGAAAAATTCGATCGCAAAGCCCACAACTAAGAACAGCACTGAAATTAAGTAGGGCTTGCTGAATAAAGGTGGAAGATAAGACGGACAAGAGTTTTGAGCCTTTTTGAGCTTCCAAGTCCAAGATTATAACATCTATAGGCTCAAACCACTTGCATATTTGCGGGAAATCGCTGTGTAAATTGAGGAACTCACACAACGAACCCTACTATTTTTCAAGCAGTCTGGTCTCTAGATTGGCTCTGTAGACTTATTCAGCAAACCCTAAGTAACGATCGTTACTTCCCCAGTATCGAGATCGTAACGACCTCCCACAACTTTTAGTTTCCCTTCCCTAACATTTTGAGCTAGCATCACTGAGCTTTCTAGCAAGGATTTAACTTGATGTTGAACATTTGCTACAACTGTATTTTCAACTAAATTACCTGGTTTGTTTCTGACGCTTTCGACTGCTGGCTTGATGTCCTCAACAAAAGTGCCAATTCTACCGGGGAGCGGTTCGCCTTTGACTGCGGCTGATACTGCACCGCATCTTTCATGACCCAGAATCATGATTAATTGAACGCCCAATTCTACCACAGAGAATTCAAGACTGCCTATAACGTAAGGACTTATGACATTACCAGCTATACGAACTACAAATAAATCCCCAAGCCCTTGATCTGTAATAATTTCCGCAGGTACTCGCGAATCGGCGCAACTGAGAATAGTCGCAAAGGGATGCTGAGCGGTGGCGACTGACTTTAAACGTCCCCGCGATTGGTCGGGATATTCTCGCTTTTCCTCCACAAACCTTTTATTCCCATCCAGCAACTTTTTCAAAGCTTCATCGCCACTAACTGGTTTAAAATCTGTGGGCTCTGCTTGTGCGACAGCCAATGGTGGCGTGACAGCTTCCTTTGCGCCCCATAGTACTCCGCTACCAGCAGTAGCAGCAACGCCAACCCCTCCAATCCCTGCCAGTTTCAAGAGATGGCGACGGCCAAGATATCCATTTATTCGAGTCATAAGTCTGTTTGAGTGCAATTTTCTTCCTCCTTTAGGAGGATGTTCATTATATAAAATTACCATCTATATCTAACGATTGAATTTTAAAGATCGCAAAACTTAAGATATAGTACAAAAATAAGGCCAGACGCGACTGTGCGGGTATGGCCTACTCGCCTTGCTTGCCGAAGGATATCGCTGTACTATCATCAGAACTATGCAAATGCCATATCTCGCAGGCATTTTCATTTACCCGATTAAATCTCTCGACGCAGTATCGGTTACTCAAGTAACTGTTCTTGCCAGCGGTGCTTTAGAGCAAGATCGAGAGTTTGGAATAATAGACGCAAAAGGTAGATTTGTCAATGGGAAGAGTAACGCCAAGGTTCATTTGTTGCGATCGACTTGGGATGCAGCCGCAAACACTGTCTCCTTACAAATACAAGGTCAAGTAGAAAAACGAACATTTCATTTAGAACAAGAATCGAGAGAATTGCAAGCTTGGTTAAGTGACTTTTTCGGTTTGACGGTTCAAATAACTAGAAACTCCCTCACCGGTTTTCCAGACGATCCAATTGCATCGGGGCCAACAATTATTAGTACTGCTACTCTGGAAACAGTCGCATCTTGGTTTCCGGGAATTAGTGTAGATGAAATGCGACTGCGCTTGCGAGCTAACCTGGAAATTGGCGGAGTACCTCCGTTTTGGGAAGACCGACTGTTTGCAAATCCCGAAGAAGTTGTGCGATTTCAAATAGGAGAAGTGCTGTTGGAAGGAATTAACCCTTGCCAACGCTGCATTGTGCCGACAAGAAGCTCCCGCACTGGAGAAAGTTATCCCAATTTCCAAAAAGTATTTTCGCAAAAGCGGCGAGAAACTTTGCCATCTTGGGTAAATTCATCGCGGTTCAATCATTTTTATCGCCTGAGTGTGAATACGAAAGTGCCAAGCTCGGAAGCGGGAAAGATTTTACATATTGGAGATGAAATTAAGTGCTTGTCAACTGAGCATATCTCATAGGCGCTCCCCTATCGCTGGAGGTAATTTCAAATTTCCGATTTCCCAGCAGACTTTTTCAATTTGCCATCTGAAATTATGTGCGTTCAATCGGTAATAATCTCCGTAATACTGGATCTATGACTGTAATAAACTCGGATGGGTCGATCGATACCTTTGAAACGATATTCTCCCATATCGTCTAAAGCTATACGTTGAGATGGCCGCAACATATTATAAGTTGTTTCGCTCACCACACATTTACCGATCGGACAAATTGCTTCCATTCGAGATGCCAAATTAATAGTTCCTCCCAACACCGTATAGTCTACTCGTTGAGAACTACCGACATCTCCCACGACAGCTTTACCTGTATTAATAGCAATTCGCAATTGTAGCGGTTCGCGCAAGGCTTTTTTGGCATTAAGATTATCCAGGCGATCGAGCATTCCTTTGGCAGCGGCAAAAGCTCTGTCTGCATGATCTGGCTGAGGTTCAGGAGCCCCAAAAAAGGCCATTATGCAATCTCCAATAAATTTATCTAGCGTGCCACCTGCTGTAAAAACTTCCTGCAACATTTCCTCAAAGAAACTGTTAAGCAAATTAGCAATTTCCGCTGGGCTCAAACGTTCTGAAAGAGCGGTAAAACCAACGATATCGGCAAATAAAATACTGATCTCGCTTTCTTTAGGCAGAAGACGACTGTTTTCCAAAGTGCCGGCTGTCATCATTTGTTGCACAACTGCTGGAGAGTGATAGCGTTCCAATCTGTGCCGAATCTTTTCTTCGTTTCTGAGTTTGCGGGTAAGCAGCCAACGTTGCACGCTGGCTGCTACTAAATTTGCTAATGTCGAAAAAAAGCTAATATCTTCCTCACTTCCCTGATGGGAATCTTGCATACAAACGTGACCGTCGGCATAAAGAACTCCCACAACTTTATCTTCATCCCAAAGAGGCACAGCCATGACGTTATGGATGCCTTTATCGATGATGCTTTGTTCGCTATCAAATCGGTTGTCTTTTTGGGCATCTGCCGTTTGAATAGCTACTTTTTCATTAAAGACTTTTTGACAGATGGTGCGACTAATCCAATTTCCATCCGGTTTCAAATATTTTTGTTCGTATACATCTCTGGCAGCACCTTTGAGCAATTCAAGTTTTCCAGACCCATTAATATCAATTAATAAAGCTAAGCGCTCAATCTTGTCAAGGTAACGGAAAACGACTGCCTGCGCTGCTTTAAAAATTGCCTCTATAGATACAGCAGAATTTAAACCTTGGGCTATATCTAACAAATCTTTGAGACGGGAAATAGTTATTTCTTGACGATCGGCTTCATCGCCGCGATCGTCAGCTTGTATCCACTGCTGTCGTAGGTCTTGAACATTCCGAAAAATGGTCATGCCTACAACTTGAGTATCCATATCATCATTGTTGATTTTCAATGCGTCGTCATAGAATAGTGCGCTCAGATAAACGCTGCCTAACTGAATCACATCGCCGTGCTTCAATATTTGAGGAGATTCAACCAATTGTTCGTTCACGACGGTACCGTTTCGGCTGCCCATATCTTCAATAAACCACACTCCCTCTGGTTTCTTAAAAAGGCGGGCATGATATCGGGAAATGCCAAAGTAAGGCAAGTGCCAATCGCAGTCTATTGCCCGACCTAAAGTAAAAATATCCCGACTGACGGTGATGGTTTTTTCTATATGTTGTTCGATGTATAGGTGCAGTTTAAGCTCAATCATTAATACCACCTGTTTTTGTTAGCAAAATATTTTCAATAGATACCCTGAAGATCTTTAATAAGTTGGCCCAGGCTATGCGATCGCGTGCATTTGCAGGCGATCTCGTCTACTTAGTACCACCATAACCGCATCGATCGCAAAATTGGTATCCATAAGACAATTGTGAAGAAGAAACAGGCCAAAACCTACTTCGATCCTAATTCACGCATAGGAGCGATCGCTCAGCATGAAACAATCCTAGATATTTCCCCTACCAAACTCAACTGCATTTGTCAGCGATCGAGATGTAGCTTCGGGATCGGGCGGCTGTTGCAGAAGTCGCGGGACTGAAATTGTGGATGCTCGTGTATATTTTGTTAGCTTATATACTGGCAGAAAGTGCTAATTTTTGATATAATTATGCTATTTGTCTGTTTGCTTCAGTTTGCTAGTAAAGTAAAGCCACCGTATCTGCAAAGAAACATCTAACGACTTTAGGCGTTAGTGATAAGCAATCTAGGAAGATTAACAGTTTCTAGAGTTTTCAGATCGAGTTTTTGGGAAGCGTTGTCAATATCGATGCCAACTATATTGCCATCAGCATCAAAGTCTACGACCAAACCATCTGCTATTTCTTGAGAATCTTCGCTATGTTTGGCATTTAGCTCGATGTAAAGTGAATCTGTTTCTGGGTAGTAATGTAATTTCATAATTCTTCCTCTGAGCTTTCATCTGGTATGACAAAATTTCGGTCTGGGAAGGCGTTGTGAATTGTCTCTCCATCAGCAATCAACTGTAACATAAACGAACATTTTCCCCATAAACCCGAAAGAGTCAACTTTTTTAACTTTTACTCGATCCTATCAATATACTCACCATTAATCCTAATGCTACTCCAATCCAAGCTGTGCCGATCATTGTGAGAAAAACTTGCACTTTATCAAAATTATTATTGACCATTTTTACCTTAATAAATGACCAGTAGATTAAAGCTGCTGTATCGGCAATGAGCAAGATTGAAACAACTGCAAATGTAGCCAAATTTGTCAATTCACCCCATTCTTCTTCTACAGAAATATAGGCTATTAACCCAACCAATATAAAACTGCAAATTCCAACCAAAAACCCCCAGATAAAGTCAAGCTTAACTAGGTCACTGACGACGATCGCCACCAAAATAGTTGCTATTATACCTGGAAATATAGAAATAAACCAGGGAGATTTAGCAGCAGATAACCCCCAACTGATTAAAAGATAACCCAGCAATCCACTCAGCATCGCTATAATCGGTATCCTTTGCCGAATTTCTTGGGGTATTAAAGCGCCGATGAGTGCCATTATGCCCAAGCTCAGCACTAATATAATGATACCAACTTCTATAGGAATGCCCAAAAGTAATTGGTTTTTATCGCTTGGCGTACTCGATTGGGCAAGGAAAAACACTTGTTCTAATAACATCGCAGTTTAACCTACTGATTAAGGAGATTTAAGATCGTCTGAATTTTCTTTAAACGCCCTCAGCTTTGCTTTAAAATTCTGAGTCGTACCATTACGCTCGACTTCTACCTCTAACTCAGATCCTACCCCCGTGGAACGAATAATATTACTCAACTCAGAGGGATTGATAACTGAAGTACCGTTAACTTTTTGAACGATATCACCTACTCGCAGTCCAACTTCATCTGCTGGCGAGTTGCGGAATATTCGATCGATTAAAACGCCTTTTTTTTCATATTCCTTCATTCCTATGCCTAAGAAAGGACGCCCATCAAATTGCTGAGCAGCTTGTTTTTTAGCTTCCAGTGCTGCTTGGTAATTAGGATTAATTTCGAGCGCTTTGTCAAAGGCAGCGATCGCTTCTTCGTAGCGTGTCAGCGCAACTAGCGCCCTACCTCCATTAAACCAAACTTCCACAAAATCTTTTTTGATTTTCAACGCCTCATCATAAGAATCAATTGCTTCTTGATATTTACCTAACTGATGTAGCGCTTTACCTCTACTGTTCCAAACTCCGTGTTTTTTGGGTTGATTTAAAGGATCGTCAAATTTGATGGCGATCGCTTTGTCATAGGCGGCGATCGCATCCTCATACTTGCGTAACTGATACAGCGCATCCCCTTCACCATTCCACGCATAAAAATAGTCCGGCTTTATCTCTCTAGCCTTCTGATAAGATTTAATTGCTTCTTCATAATCTTTCTTTTGAAATAAAGCTTTACCTTTCCCATTCCAAGCATCATAGGCATTTGCTTTGATGGCGATCGCCCTATCATAGGATTTAATCGCCTCATCGTATTTCTTCAAACAAGATTCCGCATTGCCTTTGATAAACCAAGTATCATTGGAAACAGGCAGTGTTTCTGGCCAGATTTCCAGAGCCTTATCAACAGATTTAAGCGCATCTTCACAGCGGTTCATATAAAAGAGCGCATCGCCGCGATTACTCCAAACACCTGCAATCCCTCCGGCATTTTCTCGTGGTATAAGTTTGAGCAGCGTATCCCAAGCTTGCAGTGCTTCTTCATGTTTACCCATTTTAGCCAGCAAAAGACCTGCACCCTGCAAAGCTAGAAGGTTGTTTTGGTCAATTTCCAGAGCCTTTTGAATAGGAGCAAGCGCATCTTTGTATTTTCCCAAATCAAATAATGCAGAACTCTTGCAACTCAATCCTCCGAAATCATCAGGGCTAATTTTGAGAGCCTTTTCACAAGCGACAAGTGCTTTTTCAGGTTCCTTCATTTTACGCAGCACCTCACCTTTTCCTATCCAAGCTTGATAAAAGTTTGGGTCAAGCTCGATCGCCTTTTCAAAAGAGGAAAGCGCGTCTTTATAATTTTCCAAAGCAAATAGTGCCGAACCTTTGCCAAGCCATCCTCCCGGCAAGTCTTTATTGATTTTTATAGCCTCTTCGTAAACAGAGAGCGCTTCTCCGGGTTTTCCCAACGCACCTAACAAATCACCTCGACTCAGCCAAGCTTCATAAAAGTCCGGCTTGATTTCAGTCGCCTTTGTAAAAGCTGCAATTGCTTCATCCGCACCCTCATAACTTTTTATATTCAATAGCGCTTTACCTTTTCCAAACCAGTCATAAGCATTATCTGGTTTAATTTCTATCGCCTTTTCGTAGGCATATTTTGCTTTCTCAAATTCCTTTGAATTCAATAACGCATCGCCTCGCAAAGCCCAAGCTAAAGAACTTTTTTGATTGATACTGATACCCCTGTCATAAGCTTCCTGGGCTTCCTTGTATTTTTTCAAACCCATTAGCGCAGTGCCTTTACCAAGCAAAGCTTCAAAACTATTCGGTTCTTTTTCCAGTGCTTTATTACAATTTTCCAGCGCTTTTTGGTACTGATTAGAATTATTTAGATAATTGCATCTTTCAACTAATTTTTCGGGGGGGGGGAGAGAATAAACAACTACCAACAGTAGTAGAAATTGCTGCTGCTATTCCCAATTTTGTTAAATTTTTCCGGAGGATTGAGTGGTATGTCATAGCTAACTGGAAAGTCTTTTTTACTCATCAATACATAAACTTTTAACTGGAGTTTCCCCACTGGCTTTTCGATCTACTAGAAAGGCGGTCAACTAATCTGAGCATCGTAGTTTATCTAGAGCAGTCAGCCAGAAAAGTGCTGTTTTCAGTCTGAGAAACTCGGTTTCTGAGCCCTACTAAACAATACTTGACTGATAATCTAGGGATGAAAGACGGCTGGAAAGGTGTTAGCGCAGAGCCTGGGATATCTTGAATTAAGCAGAAAAGCTTAATTATCCCTACGTACTTTTTAGGTTATTTTACCATAGATATGGTATTAGTCAACACTAGCATTGATTCCCTGACAGCCTAAGCTGCGACGCATCTAAGTTGTATAACTGGGGCGGCGGCGATGCCCACCCCACAAGAGTGTCACTTTCTTGCAATTATTAAAACAAAGCTGGCGCTACAGCTTATCACTGATGGAAGGTATCGTAATGCCAGACACCTGGTTTCTTCAACAATACCCTCGCCATTTTTTTTTAGGTTGGGTTTCGTGCCTCAACCCAACCGACGAATTTCGATCGCAATTATTTTTAATTCTTTTGTTGATGAATATTTAATTTGGCGGCAATTCCAGAGGAATCGCACCCAAATTTCCTTTGCGAAAATCATTTAACAACTGACGCGCAGCGCGTTCCGCATCGCCTTGATATCGTTCGTTTGCCAAAGTCAACAAATAATCCTCACCAGTTACATTTGTAGCGTCTAAACCGTAACGCGATCGCAAAATAGATTTTGGCAACAAATTACCAGCCGTATCTTCCAAATATCCAATTAAATCCACCAACTCAGTGGCTACTAACTGATTGTCGTAAGACGCCTCACCAATATCATCGCAAATAGCTAACTTAATCGCCGCTTCGCGATCGTCCAACTTGGCGGGAATCACGCCTGGTGCATCCAGCAACTCAATTTGATCGGAAATTTTGACCCAGCGCAGTTGACGCGTCACACCGGGACGTGCGGCACTTTCCACCACTCGGCGTCCCAACAAACGGTTAATCAGCGCTGATTTTCCCACATTAGGAAAACCGATAACTACGGCGCGAACCGGACGGGGAAGCATACCGCGATCGCGCCTTTTTTTATTCACATCCACCCCAGCTGCTTGCGCCGCCTTCACCACAGCTGCTGTCCCCTTACCGTGTTGTGCATCGGTAAAATAAGGCACTTCCCCTTGCGCCACAAACCACGACTCCCACAACTTCTGCACTTGCGGAGAAATCATATCCATACGATTGAGAACCAAAACTCGACTTTTGCTACCAGTCCACTGAGAAACTTGGGGATGCTGCGTGGCAAGGGGAATGCGAACATCGCGCACTTCCAGCACCACATCCACAAGTTTGAGTTGTTCCTTGAGCGCTTTTTCAGCTTTGGCAATGTGACCGGGATACCATTGAATGGAGGGAGAAGTCATTGTCAGCTTTTCCTGTAGTTTACTTCTACTTTGCTAAGGTTAAAATCGATGCAACAACTGGAATCTCAAGAATCCCAAAATAAAAGCACGAGTGAATATATTCATGGTTTCACCAAAACCGAACAAGAGCGTCTAGTTAGACAAAGCCGATTTATCGAACCTTATATTTACCCTACCATTGACTTTGCCCAATGCAACCATATTTTAGAAATAGGGTGCGGCGTGGGAGCGCAGATAGAAATACTTTTACGTAAATATCCAAATTTAAGGATTACTGGTGTCGATCGTTCAAAAGAGCAAATTCAACGTGCCACGGAATTTCTCAAACCATATTATATAGATGATGCCCAGCGAGTTTTCCTGCATCTTGAGGATGGTGGCAATCTTCCTTTTGCTAACGACACTTTTGATGGATGTTTCATTTGCTTTGTATTGGAGCACACAGAAGATCCTATTGCTATTTTGCAAGAAGTACGGCGAGTTATCCAGCCAGGTAGTCGCTTATATTGCAGCGAGGTCTTCCATAGGAGCTTGTATATCTATCCATCCTGTCCATTGACTGAGTTATATTGGCAAAATCTGAATGAATATCAAAAAGAGTTAAAAGGCGATCCGGAAGTGGGAATAAAGTTGTGTAACTTGGCATTAAAAGTGGAATTTTCTGATGTCACAATTCGCGATTTTTGTATTCACTTGGATGCCAGAAACCAGAATCTAAAAGAGCGAGAACTTTTTTTTGATTATTGGATTGATTTGTGCCTCAGCGTCGCCCCATCCTTGTGCGAGCGAGATAAAATTACTCTCGATCTGCTAGACGGAATGAAGGCAGAGTTACATTCCCTCAAAAGCAATCCAGACTGCATTTTTAGCTACACGGGCAAGCAACTAGAAGCTGTAAAGTAATCTAGCTTTTTGTCCATCAATTGTGAAATTAAGTTGACGGGGTGACAAGTATTGCTGAAACTCTTTGACAGTATTTGTTGTCCCACGTCCCCTTTGACAAAAAATGAACTCATTTTTGGGGTTTGTTGACACTATTCTCAAGTACCAGCAGCTACCAGTCTCATGGATTCGTTGTGGATCGTTAGATTTCTTGGCTAATTTTTCCAGATGTGAATGGCGATGAATTGCAATCCCTGTCAAGGTTTCCGCGATAGTTGTCACCCCGTCAGCGATCGACAGGCTCTAAGGGACAATCAAAACTGGACAGGGAGACAGATTGATCACCCGATTGGTTACGCTGTCGGACATTCCTTCTTCGGTTAAACCGAGACCGCGACAACCCATAACGATTAAATCCGCGTCAACTTCGTCAGCTACATCACAGATAGTGAAGGCAGGCTTGCCCTCGCGTTCTATAGCTTCGGCGGAAATTCCTCGATCGGCAAATAGGGACTTGGCAGTTTCCAGCAGTTGTGCTACTGCCTCTGGGGAAGTCATGGCATCTGCGTTAGCAGACTCCCCCTCCTCTGGCGGCGGTTCTAGAACGGACAGTAAGATCAGACGACTGCCGTACTTTTTCACCACATCGACAACCACATCAGCCGCTTCGCGGGCTTCGCGACTTCGATCGACTGGAAACAAAACTGTATTAAACATTTACGCACCGATACATTTTTGCTAACGTTTGCTAACAAATACACTCTCTGAGAGAGGGCGTATCAACCAATGCACGAAGGAAAATCCCTCGCGCACCATTCCAATCCCGTGGCATCTTCTGACCTGTTAGCTTGGACTTGATAATTTTTGCTCCACCTAATTTAGGAACGATTTCACCAGTCCAACTCACTGTTTTGGAAGTATAGGCTTCGTTGACATCCAGCACTACTTTAAGAGTCTCAAACGCCTTATGTCGGAGAAACTGTTTGAACTGGTAGTGAGATAATGTCAGCATTTGTCTGACAGACTTGGCTCTAATTCTGCGTTTTGCCTTAAGAGGCATTTGAGATGTCTCAAATGTAGGAAGCAGAATAATGTCAAAGTTATCGACCAAGAATCGGGCTATCTTTTTGTGTAACTCCGAAACTAGGTTTTTAATCCTCCCTCTAATTCGATTGGCAGCAAGCCGCATACGCCTTTTCTGCCTGCACTTAGATAAGCTGATTTTAGAAATCAACTTATCTAAGCGGAAGCACAAACGCTGAATTCTTAAATTAGAGGCTCGTCCTAACTCTCCAAAACTTTCTTCAGAAAAGAACGTCATAAACGTTCTGATGCCAGGGTCAAGAGCCACGACACGTCCTTGGTTATCGGCAACATTGCGTGGCGACTCTCTAGGGATAGCGAGATAGTAATCACCATAGGCAAATACCAATCGGCAATCCCCAAAGCTTTGTGGTAGAGGCTCTTTGAATGTAGCCTCCCCTAAGATGGTGTGGTAAATCCCCATTACCTTAACAACAGACTTAGGGATGTAGCAAGACTGAACTGGGTTCTTTTTAGACTTGAACCGCATCTTACTAATTCCACCACCATTCTTAAACTTTTTCTTGGCGTTACTTACCGCTTTACAGGCATCTTTAACGGCGATGGATTTAATTTGATAAGGGACTTCAAAGCACCAATCGGGCAGTGCTTCTAGAATCCCTCCTTTAATCGCTTTCCAGTTGGCTTTAGTCTCTGGCTGCTGCAAATATTCAATGGTTTTGTTGTAGACAAAACGCGCTACGCCAAACCACTTTTTAACAATCTTCTTCTGGTCTGGGCTCAGATAAATCCGGGTCTTGTTTGATTTTTTGACTATACTTTCTGAGCCCGTGCATTCGACAAGAGAAGACGTGGAGGATGCTGAGTAAATCTTGGGTAAGTTCCGATGAAGGGCAGTATACAGCTTGGTCGAGAACCACGATTTGTCCACCGTTTTGCTCGACCAAGTACTGAATAAGCTCGAATCCAAACCTCGCGAGTCGGTCACGACAGGCAACAACAAGCGTGAGCTTATCTCCGCGCAAAAGTCTGTCCAGTAAGGAACGCAGTCCTTTCCTTTTGAAGTTAAGTCCACTTCCGATGTCTTTGATGATTTCGGCATCTGGGTAGAGGGACTGCATATAGGTGACTTGTCGGTTGAGGTCGGCGAGCTGCTTTGAGGAAGAGACTCGGCAGTAGCAAATAGTGGTAACTCTAATTGAATCGCCTCTAATATAGGACTCGACATCGTAGAGCCTTTGCCCTGCTTGGTTTTTAATGCTTTTGATCTTCCCTTCATCTGCATATCGTCTCAACGTATTAGGATGCAACCCCAGAAATTCGACCGCTTTTCTGAGTGGAATATATGCCATACCTAAAGTATAGTATTAGTGAGCGTTAGTGAGCATTAGTTAACAAAATCTTAAATGGCTAATTTCCGTCCTAGAAAGACGGGGCTAACAACCCATTTTTCGGTAAAATGTGGACGGCGTAGATAGAACGGACGACCGGTGGCACGCTGATTCCGTGAAAAAAGTGATTAGGAGGTTTTTTCGGTGTCCAAAAAAACTGTAGCAAATTTGTCGTCGTCAGACTTAGCTGGCAAACGGGTTTTGGTGCGGGCTGATTTTAATGTGCCGGTGGATGAGGCAGGTAACATCACCGACGATACGCGCATCCGCGCTGCTTTGCCAACCATCCAGGATTTGACCGGAAAGGGAGCTAAAGTAATTCTATCAAGCCACTTTGGGCGTCCCAAGGGAGTGGATGAAAAGCAGCGCCTCACCCCAGTTGCCAAGCGCCTGTCGGAGTTGCTGGGTAAGGAAGTCAAAAAACCCAGCGATTGTATCGGTGATGAAGTTGCTGCTACAGTCGCCGAAATGGAAAACGGGGATGTCATTCTGCTGGAGAATGTCCGCTTCCACAAAGAAGAGGAGAAAAACGACCCGGAATTTGCCAAACAACTGGCTGCGAATGCAGATTTATACGTAAACGATGCGTTTGGGACAGCTCACCGCGCTCACGCTTCTACGGAAGGCGTCACCAAGTACCTCAAGCCTTCTGTGGCTGGGTATTTGATCGAGAAGGAACTGCAATATCTGCAAAGTGCGATCGAAAATCCCCAGCGTCCTTTAGCTGCAATTATCGGCGGTTCTAAGGTTTCCAGCAAAATCGGTGTGATCGAAACGCTACTGGAGAAGTGCGATAAGTTGATCATCGGTGGCGGGATGATTTTCACGTTCTACAAAGCTCGCGGTTTGAGCGTGGGTAAGTCCTTGGTGGAAGAAGATAAGCTGGAACTGGCGAAGACTCTGGAAGCTAAGGCAAAAGAACGCGGCGTGCAGTTGCTGTTACCTACCGATGTGGTAGTTGCAGATAAATTCGCCGCCGATGCTGAATCCCAAACTGTCAGCATTGAAAATATCCCCGATGGTTGGATGGGTTTGGATATTGGCCCCGACTCTGTGAAAGTGTTCCAAGATGCGCTGGCTGATTGCAAGACAGTGATTTGGAATGGCCCGATGGGTGTGTTTGAGTTCGATAAGTTTGCCGTAGGTACGGAAGCGATCGCTCACTCTCTCGCCGATCTTACCAAGAAAGGCGCTGTCACCATTATCGGCGGTGGCGACTCCGTAGCTGCTGTAGAAAAAGTCGGTGTGGCAGACCAAATGAGCCACATTTCTACTGGCGGCGGTGCTAGCTTGGAATTGCTCGAAGGTAAGGTATTACCCGGTATTGCCGCACTTGATGAAGCTTAATTTCTCTTAGCAGTAGGTGGGCATCGCCCACCTTACATTATTTGTCACCCGATTTTAGATTTTGGATTCTGGATTTTGGATTGGCTCGGCCTTGAAAAGACGGAGCTTGAAATTCGGAAAATTTTTTTGATGATTCCCCTTGAAATGGTTGGCTTGAAACCCTTTTGTTCGGTCAAAAAAATTTATACTTAGCAGTAGGGTGGGCACTGCCCACCCTACTTTTGTCAATTTTACTCAGAACAAGAAGCTAGGTTACTCCCTTCCCGCTGGAAGAATTTGTATTTTAATGAACCGCGAAGACGCGAAGGAAGAGAAAAGAAAGAAGTACATAATCTTATTGCGGGATGGAAGTAATGTGAGAATTTTGTAAATAAATTGTTCTAAAACAGTATTTTGTAGAAGATATAAACTATTATGATAAAAACATCAACATGGAAGAAATGGCTGAAGCGAGCGCACAAATTACTAGCATTACCAGTTTTTCTCGCTCTGATTAGCAACACAGTTAAAGCATCTGCTATTCCGGCTGAAGTTTTTACTCCCTACTTAAATGAAATCGGCAATAGTTTACCACCCGGTTGGGTAATGCGCTTGCCCTCACGAATTTTACTGGGTGGCCCCGCTGACGAAGAATTTATCAGCCAATTGATTGTCCGCGTTTTTCCCTCCACTACTCCACCCGGTTTAACTGTTAGCTTGTTTAGCTGCACTTCCGGAGGTTATCCCTGCTTAGTCGGCAGCTTTTCCGTAGATAGCCAAACTTCTGCGAACGCACAGCGAGAATTCCGAAAACATATTGCGGCGGCGCAAGCAGTCACCCTGGCAAGGGGAATTCAGGGATATTTGCTGGAAGGGCAAAAACAAAATCAGCCCAATATGTTTTCATCGGTAATGTGGGAACAAGATGGCATGATTTACACTGTTAGCTTTTTGACGGAAGAACGCCAAAATATTCTGTTTATGGCTTCTTCTATGGCAAATCAAGCACCGTTGCGGTAATTAGCTAGGGGCTAGAAAAGTCAAAAGTCAAAAGAAAGGGCGTCGGGATTAGGGCGTCGGGATTAGGGCGTCGGGGCTAGGGGAGAGGGAGAGGGAGGAATTTTGACTTTTGACTTTTGACTTTTAACTCCCCCACTCCCCCACTCCCCTGCTCGGCATTTGTACTCAACTGGTTTGCCGAAGCGATCGCATAAACTAGCTTATAGGTTGGTTTCGCATTGAGGAAACTATCTATGCTGACTGTTGCACAAGCGCGACCAAACGAACGCGCCAAGTTTATCCAACAAACCTACACGCATCTAGCGGGGGCAGTTGGTGCATTTATTGTTGTCGAATTTTTGCTGTTTCAGACTGGCATTGCGGGAGTATTGTTCCGTTTTGTAGCCGCCAGTCGATTTAGCTGGTTAGCGTTTCTGGGAGCGTTTGCGCTGCTGGGCTGGCTATCGAGGGAATTGGCTGCGAAGGCAGATTCGGTGGAAACCCAGTACACGGGTTTGGGGATTTATGTGGTTGCAGAAGCGCTGATATTTGCTCCCCTGCTGTACATTGCTGCCTTTTTTTCGAGTCCTGATGTGATTCCGACAGCGGCGATCCTGACCCTGTTCCTATTTGGCGGTTTGACTACCGTTGCGTTCACGACGCGCCAGGATTTTACTTTCTTAGGCGGCATTCTCAAAATAGCTGCTTTTGTCGCCTTGGGTCTAATTCTTTGCAGCATCATGTTTGGCTTCACTTTAGGGCTATTTTTCTCAGTAGCAATGGTGGTGTTTGCCTCGGCGGCAATTCTGTACGATACATCGAATGTGATACACCACTACTCAACGCATCAGTATGTGGCGGCTTCGCTAGAACTATTTGCTTCTGTAGCTTTGTTGTTCTGGTATGTGCTGCAAATTGTGATGTCATTGTCTCGCCGCTAAGACAATGGTGCTTTGATTTTTAATAATTAAAAACCAAAAAGCGCTCTCGTTAAAAGGAGAGCGCTTTTTTTGCATCTCTTTCGGATTTATCAAATTTTATCATAATGTCGCAATTCATCTCCCGTTATAGCGTTAGCTTAACGGGAGAGTGTCAAACACACTCTGACTTGCCACTGCTGCTATTAACGCTTTCCTCAGCTATCAAAGGCTGTTGTCCGGCTTCACTTGGCAGAATGCAAGCTGCCATCAGAGGTAGCTGCACCGTAAATGTAGCTCCTTGCCCTTCGCCTGGGCTATTTGCTTGCACTGTTCCCCCGTGCATTTCCACCAATTGCCGCACAATGGCAAGTCCTAATCCCAATCCACCATGATGCCGTGTAGTTGCTCGTTCTGCCTGACGAAAGCGGTCAAAGACGTAAGGTAGAAAATTTGGATGAATACCTTGACCGGTGTCACTGACTGTAATGACGGCGTTGGAGGAAATGCGCTCTAACCGAACTTCTATTTGTCCATTTCTGGGAGTAAACTTAATGGCATTGGAGAGCAAATTCCAAACGATCTGCTGTAAGCGATCGCTATCTCCTGACACTAAACTGACTGATTCATCAAGATCTGTCCAAATCTCGATGTTTTTAGCTGTGATGGCAAGCTGCACGCAATCAATAGCTGCCCGAATCACAGCAACTAAATGGACGGGGCGGATATTGAGATGAAGTTTACCTCGAACAATGCGAGAGATGTCTAGCAGATCTTCAATCAGTGTTACCTGGGTTCTGGCATTCCGCTCGATCGTCTCTAATGCGCGAGCGACGATCGTGTCATTTAACTTCCTAGCGCGAAGGATCTGTGACCAACCCAAAATAGCATTTAACGGGGTGCGGAGTTCGTGGGAGACGATCGCCAAAAATTCATCTTTGAGGGTATTCGCTTGGTTGAGCGATTCCGCTTGCTGTCGCAGTTCCTTCTCTAGCTGCTTCCGCTGGGCAATTTCTGCTTGCAAGGCTTGGTTGGTCATTTCAGCCAGTTTTGCCCGCAATTGCGCTTCTTCCAGTTGCTTCCGTTCGCTGATGTCCCGCACTAGCCAGCGTAGCCCCACGATCGTACCTGTCTGGTCAGACACCCTAGTGACCGTTAATGCAGCATCAAAAGGTACTGCACCGCGAGGCTGTAACTGGATAATCCACTCTTGAAGTCGTTCAACTTCATGCAATCGGTTGAGTTCGTTGCGGAAAGCTCGACGCTGAGATTCGGGAATAAATACGATTAAAGGTTTGCCAACCAAGTACTTTTGCGACACCTTGAGCAACAGACTAGCAGCATGATTGGCTTGCTGAGTTTTGCCTTCTGTGTCAGTAATCAAGTAGGCATCAGGAGCAAATTCAAATAACTCTCGGTAGCGCTGCCGTTCTACTTCTAGCGACGCATAAGCCTCCTGCAATTCCTGATTCTGCTCGTGCAATACCTCTTGAGATACCCGCAGTTCTTCTAGAGAAACACCCAGTTCTTCCAATGCTTGGGGCAGCAGTTCTGGGTGTTGCGATGGATTGGAATGAGCGTAGTTTAATAGGTTACTCACTCGCTCACCCAATGCTCTCATTTGCTGGCTCAGCCACTCACCGTTCACGTTCATTCTTCCAATCGTACTATTTCCAAATTAGTACGAATTTTTCTGCTGACATCCCTCCTGAGATTTGTTCGATCGATGAATCACTCAAACAAACCAAACTGGCTTGTGCAAAAAGTACAACCGGACAGGATATTATCTGTCTTCCGGTTCTAAAAAACCATAGAGAATTTCATCAGGTTCATCGTCTGGAAAGTTTTCATCACTATATATATATTCTTGTTGAACTTTTTTGATTAGGTTAACTGACGCCGGATCGGAGATGGCGATCGTAGAAGTCGCCGCGTGCAATCTTTCCTGCAAACTTTTGACTGTGGCGTTTAATTGAGTTATTTCTTTTTGCAGTGTTGGCATTTCTTTTTCCAAGGCTAAAAGGCGATTGTCAACAGTCTGGATATCTTCACCTAAGTATTGCGCGATCGCTTCGTAAATGATTTGCGCGGACTGCTTTTTTCTTTGTGCTGCTATTTGCTCGATTTGACGCTTCCAGTCTTGAGGAATCTGACAATTTACCATTACATTTTCTGACATTATTAACGCTCCCAATATTAATTATCAAACAGGAGCATAATTTGATTGGTTTACACAGATATTTTTTGCTAAACCAACAATATGAAATGTTTGCTCTGCTCCAAGGCAAGTATAACCCTTAATTAAACCTCTTTTCTGAGCAGTTTGGATATTTCTGCATGGCGCATAGCAATATCGGGATTGCGTTGAATGGCGCTATGATAACGCTTCTGTAAGCTCGTTCCTTCCTCTGATGGCGTTAACAGATTTCGCGCTTCTTCTAGAAGTTCGTTAGCTTGGCTCAAGGTTACGGGTTCTTTGGCGCTGAGGGTTTCATCGATTTGGACGATAAATTGAGAAAATGAGCGCAACCAGCTAAACCATTCATGCTCTATGACTAAACGGAAAAACTCTCCTTTTGATTGAATTCTGCCGTGGAACTGCTCATAAACGATCCGCTCAGATTCTAGCAGTTCTTTGTGCAGACGAAGTAGAGCAGCCCTTACCGAGCGCAGTTGTTGGAGTGTCAACTCTAGAGATGAATTGTTGGCTTCCATTGGTAACGATCGCAATAAACACTTTTCTATCTTCAGATCATAGATCTTTAAATTCCGTTAGAAGGAGTCTGGGTGTCAGTTGGACTCGGTGATGGCGGAGTCTCGGTGGCGCTTGGACTTGGTGGTGGAGTCTCGGTGGCGCTTGGACTCGGTGTAGCAGGAGTCTCGGTTTGAGTTGGATTCGGTGTAGCAGGAGTTTGGGTATCAGTTGGATTCGGTGTAGCAGGAACTGTCTGAGTGGGTGGGGAACTAGGCGTAGGTGTAGGAGAAGATGTCGGAGGTAATGCGGGATACTCAGCTGTTAAGTTGAGTCGATAATTAATTGGTTTTGATGCTTTGGAAACAACTACAAATTCGTAAAAACCTTTTGAAGATAATGTTCCTGACCAGGTTCCCTTAGTAGAATTTTCCAGAAGTGCTTTTTGGTTGCTCGTTGGCGGATAAACTGATAATAGAATTTGTGGATCGGCTTGCAGATTTACTGTCATTAGTTGACCTGCATCAAGTCCGGCGATGTAAGCTTTGCCTTCGCCTGGTGGGAGATTACCTTTGACTTCTGTACCAACAGCGCCGGGAGGAAAGACAATTTTTTCTAAAGCGTTGTTATTCTTCAAAGCGTTGACTTTATCGAATGCGATCGCGTGCCAAATTTGACCCGTCGGTTGTTTGAGAAACTGGTCGAAACTGAGGTTCAGTTTTTTGGCAGAGTAATCACCAGCAAAAGATGAATACTTGGCATCGGTTAATGTAAAGAGAGCGCGACTGCTGAGGTGTAAGTTGTTCGCTTCTGCGATCCAGCGATCGCGATCGTTTTTATCGAAACTTCCCAGCTGCTGACGCGCTGCTACACTCAATTTAGCTTGCTGCAAATTGTTGAGTAATTCAGCGCCTATGCTATCCCACTGCGCCCGCAACTGTTCGTCTTTCGGATCGTCGCTGAGAGTAGTTCCCCGTAAGTTGGGATTCCTTTGCCAAAATATTTGATTGACAAAATTAACGTAAAAGTTGTAATCAATACCCAATTTGAGGCGAAGCTGACGCAAAGCTTCTTTGCGATCGCGTTCTGCTTGCGAAAATTTTGGCGGTGGCGGGGGTTCGGGATCTTTTGTCGGCGAAACAATTGGCTTATCTGAAGGTTTTTGAGCTATTTTCGCTATAATCTTGCCACCTACTACCCAACCGATACTACCGGCGATCGCAACCAGAACGCCGACAAGCACAATTTTGCCGAAAAAATTAGGTGAATTGCCTGTACTTTGACTGGGAAGTGGGTTGACTGGTGGCGCGGGGGCTGGATTGGGCGGCGAGATTGGTAAAGTAGCTTGTAGTGATTGTGAAGTCGGTTGTGGAGTAGGTTGTGGAGTAGGTTGTGGAGTGGGTTGTGGGGTGGGTTGTGGGGTGGGCGTCCCGCCCGCCACAGGCTGATTTGCAGGTGTTGGAGGACTGAGGACTTGCAATACATCGCGGGCGGATTGGTAGCGATCGCCCGGTCGATAAGACAACATTTTATCTAACACCGCACCGAAATTCGGGCTGAGGGTAATTTCCCGCCGCCAATTCCAAGTCATCGTGTGCGTATCGATTAGCTGTTGCGGTTCCTTACCCGTCAGCAACACCAACACCGTTGCTGCCAAAGCATACAAATCGCTGTGAGGATAAACCGTTCCCACTTGCATTTGTTCGTTTGGTGCGTATCCAATTTTACCCAAACGAGTCGCAAAAGAAGGCACAGCGCCGGGGGCAGCTTGAGTAAATTCAGATTCTGCATTGGCTGCCACTTGCTTAACGCCGCCAAAGTCAATCAGTACCGGCAGCAAGTCCGAACTCCGCAACATCAGGTTATCTGGGGAGATATCGCGGTGAATCACACCCATTGCGTGAATATATTCCAACACGGGCAGAATTTGCAGCATCAGCTGGGTAACTTCTACCTCAGAAAATCGCAGTCCCTGACGTTTGCGGGTATCTAATAAGGTGCGATAATTTTGCCCTTCTACGTAATCTTGCACTAAAAACAGGTGTCCTTCCTCATCCACCTTGGTGCGGAAGAGTTCGCGAAAGCGAGGAATTTGGGGATGTTGCAGCTTGTAGAGGACGCCTGCTTCTCTCTCAAACAATTCTGATGCTTTTTGCAGTGCGTAAGTACCGCGAACTTGGGGCGCAAATTCTTTGAGGACGCAATGTTCTCGGAAGCGGTTAAGGTCTTCAGCTAGATAGGTGCGTCCGAAACCGCCGTGTCCGATTTCGCGTACAATACTATAGCGATCGCCCAGCACCACACCTGGATAAATACCCTTACCGGCTGGTTGATTCAGCTTCTCGCCGCACTGCTGACAATACACATTAGTGGCAGCGTTCTCGTGTCCTTTACTGCAATAGTTTCTCTGCATTCTCAAAACCTTTAAACCCAGATTGCACTTCTAGCCCTACGTTGTTTGTGCCTAGCGATTTGGTGTCTCGCTTTGATTTGTGCCTCATTGAGCTTAGAAACATTACGGGCTCGACGTTTAGTGCTACTGGTAATGTCGTGCTTAAATAAATCATATTGATAATAAACTTTAAGTTTTGGACTGAACGTGAACTACCCAACGCCAAGCTTAGGTCATGCTTACGGTGACAGTCTTGATTGTTCCTTCAATCGGTCTGTGGACTTTAGCTTTAACCGTACCAGTACGTCCAGGGAACTTGAGGCAACCATCAACAACTCTGACAGATTGTGGATACTGAATTGACTGCCTATTTTTCTTGGCTTTGAATCTAGGATATCTAGCTCTCCCTTCAAAGAAGTTTTTATAGGCAGTTACTAAATTGAGTGTAGTGGACTGTAAGACCTGGGAGTAGCACGAACTAAGCCACTCGGTTTGTTCCTCTTTTTTGAGCTTTGGTAAGAGCTTGTTCAATGCAATCTGAGTCAAGCCTTTACCCGTCGCTTTATAGGTTTCCATACACAACTTGAGTGCATAGTTCCACCACCAGCGAGAGCAACCAAAGTGTTGAGCTAGTATCTGTTGTTGTTCGATTGTTGGATATAGCCTAACTTTGATGGCTTGATGCTGCATTTGCTTTTACCCCCTCCTTATCAGAATATAACTTTTTGGTAAGGCCGTACAGATGGCTTGCTAATTTTACCGGGATTGACCGGATAAAATTAGCTTGGGGAGTCCATGTATCCTGACGCTGACCTTTCAGTACAGCGCGGGACTTATAGCTCCCCAAACCCCTCATTAGTTAAAGTCTTGACTTATAGCGCATTATACAACATCGTGAGCATAAATATCTGCGGTAATAGGCGTTCCTGCGGTTGCCGCCCCAGGCATTTCGTGGCCTAATTCTTTAGTGAGATCCCAGCAGACTGCCGATTTGCTAGAGTGGGTATCGCAGTTATAACTGTATACTCTACTGTTCACTGTTCGCCGTTCACTGCTAACAGTCAGCGGTCAACAGTCAACAGTACTGCACTTCAGGCTGCTAATTGCTTATCTTAGACAGCTTCTTAGATATGCCAGACAAAAATTCTGCGATCGAACAAGTTTTATTGCGATTTCAGCATGACGTTGAAAATTCCCGCGAACAACTGTCTGGTATGTTTAAACTATTGGAAATTACCATCCTACAACTAGCCCCTAAGAGTCTGCGGTTGAGCGCTTTGGAGAACTACACCAATTTGATTGTTGAATATCTCCATATACCGCAGATCGGTTTCATTAAAACTAGCTTTAAAATAATCGGGAACTTTGGGCCATTCCGCAGAATTATACTCTGGAAAATCACCGCTTTTGCGTTTGTTGAGTAATTGGGTGACACCAAGTAATTCACCATCAAAACCTAAAACTGGCATACATAATAAGCTACAAGTGCGATAACCTGTTTCTCGATCGGTTTTTTTCGCATTTTCGGCGCTGGGTCGATCGTACAAGTCAAATGGGATAATTAATGGTTGGCAAGATTGAGCGACTTGTCCGACAAAACCAATTCCAATTTTACATCTCATTTCCCCTAATCCGGGTAGGTCAGTCCACAATTCACCTGCTTCTCGATCGACTAACCAAAGGGTACTGCGATCGGCATTGGTGAGTTTTTTTGCTTCTGACATAACGCGCTGGAGTATTTCTTTAGAATTCCAACTGCTTTGGCTAACTGAACTAATTGCCGACCACAATGCTTTGAGCGCTCGTTGCTTTTGAATTGTTTTGATTTCTCGATAAAAAGATTGGAAACCTTCCAAGATCGGTAGCATCGAGCTAGTGCGTTGTGAGAGGCGATCGAAATCCGATTCCGTGAAGCCATTCGGGTCAGCCGATTTTGGATTTTCGATTTGGTGCGAAGTGGGCGTCTTGGCGCTTCCCGTCACGATGCCCACCTTCGCAAGAGAGGATTTTGGATTAGCTTCGCAACGAGTGGGATGAGCTTGCAATTCAGAAAAGTTTTTTGATGATTCCCATTCAAATAGGAGGCTTGAAACGCCTTTTATTCGGTCAATTTTTTCTAATAAATCATCGCTGTCTAACTGGGGATATATTAATTTTTTGACTAATTCGACAATAGCGACAAAATCTCCCCGTTCGTTCCAAAGGGGAATAACATAAGTATTATAAATATACTTATAGTAATGTAAATCATCCCATAATTTTACATTTAATTGAATGGGTTCTCTTGATTGGCAATCGATAATTTGTCCTGCTATAACTCCCTCAGCAGGAAGTGTAATTTCTGTGGGCATACCTCCTTTATCTTCCACAATCACCGACCAAAGTTTGTTGTTATCTGCATTGTATAAAAAAATATTTACTTGTTCGACATCCACTAATTTCGCTATCGATTGAGTAAGAAGATTCAGCATATTATACAGTGCATTGTACCAAGATTCATCATCCTGGTTACCGACAGCATTGCTGAGCATCACTAAAGTATTATGCACAACTTCTTTGGATTTACTTTGGGCGATATGCTTAAGTGTTTCGTGGGTTTTAGCGTACTGAAGAATCACGCCAGCGCGTTCGTTGAAAACCTGCATACAGTGGCGATCGTTCTCGTCAAAGCTAGCCTTGAATTGTTCGGGTGCTTTCGGCCAATCGGCTGGGTTATATTCTGGAAAATCTCCTGATTTCCGTTTATTGAGTAATTGAGTTACACCCAACAATTCGCCTTCAGGATTTAAAACTGGCATACATAACAAACTACAAGTGCGATATCCCGTTTCTTTATCGGTTTTTTTAGCATTAGAAGCATTAGGATGGTCGTACAAATCAAAGGGAATAATTATCGGTTCGCGGGATTGAGCGACTTGACCGGCAAAACCAACGCCAATTTTGCATCGCAGTTCCCCTAAATGGGGAAGTTCCGTCCACAAGTCACCGCGATCGCTATCCATCAACCATAGCGTACTGCGATCGGCATTCATCAGTTTCTTTGCCGCATCCATCACCCGTCGCAGTATTTCTTTAGTATCCAAATTGCTTTTATCGAGCGATCTCGTAGCTTCTGCAAGCGCGGCGGTTGCTCTTAGTTTCTTAGTAGCTTTGTAAGAAGAACGGCAACTTTCCAAAATCCTTTGAATAGAAGGAACAAAAAAATTCAATCTTTCTCTGTCTACTTTTGTAAAACCATTTTTATCAATTTTCTGGTACAAATCCTCATTAAGATGATCGGGTTGCTTCAATTTGTTAAGTAACTGGATGACAGAAACAACTTCTTTGCTGTCGTTCAATATCGGAATAGCCAATAAATTGTAAGTGTGATATCCATATTTTTTATCGAACTCTTTGACGAGAACGGAACGCGGGTCTTGGTAAAGGTTCGCCCGAATATTAATAAATCTCTTTGTTTCGGCCACTTTGCCAGCCACGCCTTCTCCTACTTGCAGCTGAATATCGAGGAATTCATCCCCTTCATTTTCAGCCACAAGCGACCAAAGTTCGGTTTTTTCTTCATTTAGTAAATAGATCGTGGCGCGGTCTGCACCGAGTAAATCGCCGATTTGCAAAGTGATATGGCGCAACACATCATAGAGAGCTTGAGCGGAACCTTTACCTTCAGCTATTTGACTAAGCTGAGATACTAAAAGTTTTCTTTCTAATTCCGCCAGGGTTTTGATAAATTCCACGTCGCGTGGCTCGATTTCTGGCTGGGTTATATTTAATGATTTTTCAACCCAATTTTGATTAAATACAGACTCGTAAATGCGATTGCGAACTTTTAATTTGCCTTGATGTTTGGCTACTAAGCCTGACAGTCGCATTTCCATTTGTTCGGCGCTGTCATTAGCTGCTATACCCCCGACTTCCTCCCGATCGAGGGGGCGCTGTTGCAGGATTTGCTGATATAATTTTAACAGCTTAATACAGCGCTTTTCATCCCGGAGAATGCGATCGCGTATCGTCCGCAAATGTTCTGGTTCATCTTGGCTTTCCCAATTTTGGATAATGCGCGATCGCACTAATCTTTCCACCCATTCCCACTCACCGCCACAGGGAACAGTATCTTCAGAATCGATGATTAACTTACACAACTTCTGAGTTAAAAAAGGCTGTCCCCCCGACCAACTCAACACAGCTTCTAGTAATTTATCCGGGTTTTCCGATTTAAATTTCAATCCTTCCGCCAGCGGTTTTGCTTCTGGTAACTGAAAGCCGTTGAGTTCGATCGCTTTGCCAAAATTGAAAGGAGTGCTGTTATTTCTCTCTCTGATTAAATCGGAAGGCGATGCCACTCCTAATATGGCAAAAGTCAAGCGATCGTATTCTGGTTGTTCCGCTCGATTGTTATGGCAAGCGCGAATCAAACTGAAGAAATCATTTGCCGAAAATGGTAATCTGAGTACGCTATCAATTTCATCGATAAAAATGACAATATTTTGACCCAAAAGCGACGGATTAGTTAGCAATACCTCCTTGATAAACTTACTCAATCGTTTTATAGGTGAAAGTCTGCCATGTTTCCCCCACCAAGCATCAAAGCTACCGATTTGCTCTGCCAGATTAAAAGTATCTACTAATGTGTCGGTGATACTGCCATAAAATTCGCTTCTGGTGATATCCGGACTGATAATCTCCGTTAAATCGATCGCAGCACAGGCAATTCCCCCATTTTTTAGCCTTCTCATTGTCTGCACGAGCAAACTAGACTTACCCATTTGTCGGGAATTTAGCACATAACAAAATGTCCCCTTTCTCAAATGGTCAAACAGCTCGTAATCTGCCTGTCGCCAAACGTATGTAGGCGCATCCGGGGGTAAACTTCCACCAACTTTGTATTCGTAATTCATAGATTAATTTTTTCTAACCGCATTCGAGCTTAAATACCCCTTCCGCCATTCATATTACCGAATATTGATGAAGTCCGGAGAAAATTCGCGAATTTGATTTTTTAATTTTGTATTAAACTCGAACCTCCCCGCAAATTTTCCACTCAGTTGTACTTCCTCAGATACATATTCATTCCAAGGGTTATATTCGAGAGTATCCACAGTTTTATTACGCTTCCTTACTCCTGTAACCTCTTGCTCTCCCAAATAGTAGGACAAGCTACCGTCACCCATGTTAAGGCAAAAACCGAAGGCGATTACATCTTTTGAAGTGCCATTACAAACAATAGCGCAATTTTTTTCTTTGAGCTTATCGTCGAGTATTCTTAACGAAAAGAACCAATCGTTGATAAAAATTTGTTCTTCATACTCATTTCCTATTTTAACAAGCATTTTATCTCTAAAGACATCTTTATAGAGGATGGCTGGAATTTTAGCCTCACTTTCAATGATAAAAATATCATACTCCTTTGGAGCGTAACTTAGCTCTGGAAGTCGAGCGATGTTATCCAGATTATCGAGCATCGAATGCTCGTAATTGCCAAACCTCACAGAGATAAAGTAATTTTCTACTGCTTCTCTTTCTACTTCACTCAAAGTATTTGGTTCGTATACAGGAACTGGGCGCAACCACTGATAGAGATTGGATCGTGTTTTATCCCTTTCAATTAGCCTAAATCCTTCAACAAAGTTGAATTTATCCTTGTTTTCTAAAACAAATGCCTTAATTTCAAGTAAGTTGAATCCGCAGAATTCAATTACAGATTGGAAGTCACCACAGCCATTAGAACCAAGAATATATTTGAAGCGAATGGTTCTGCTTTCGTTGGTGAAGTTGAAATACAAGTCTGCAAATTTATGGTAAGTTTCTAGCTGAACGATATCTTCTGAGAAGCCATTCACATCAAAGCTAGATTTTAAGCATTTAATCAGTTCTTGAAGGCTGGCAACTCTGGAGTCATGATTTTCCCAAGGAAGAGTGAGTTTTAGGATCGAGTATTCCATTGCTAACTACCTAAAAAACGATCGCGAAAATATTGCCTGTACAAATCGTTACGTATCGTCACCTGATTGCCTTGCAGATGTACCAATCCTATACTATTTAATTTATATGCGATCGCCGACTTGATCTGCACGGGTTTATTAGTGGCAACAACCTGTTTAAAACATTCTGCAAACTCTGGATTTCGTTCCAAGTGCCACAAGTGCGATCGCAAATGTTCCCCATAAATTCCCGTATCGGTAGGCGCTTCTTTCAGTATGCGATCCAAACTCATATTTTCCCGCGCCATCTTATATAAAGCCACGCGCACTAAATGAGGATGTCCGCCCACCATCGCCATCAGTTGTTTTACCTGAGTTTCTCTTAAATCCAACCGATGTCGTCGCGCCAAATTCTGTACCTGTGAAGAGTTAAACTCCGGTAACTCGATCGGTAGCCCTACATTAAACGGGGACAGATCTTTACTCAGGGGAATATAAACTTCTGTACCGTGGACAATTACCAGCCGAAAGTTTTTCCAAATATCGCTTTGCTTGGATTTTTCGTGCCAAGCCCGCAGCAAACCGAAAAAATCATCTGCCACTTTCTCTTGGGGAAAAATGCGATCGACTGCATCCAACCCCAAAACTAAAGGAGTAGCAATTTCGGCTAATAGATATTTTTCAAAGTAATTAGTACAATTTTTTTTACTGCCTAAAAACTCGCTCCAGCGGCTATCTAGCTGAATCGGTAGCTCTAAATCATCCGTTACCGTGGCACAAAACCATTGCAAAAATTGATTTAAATCCCAAAAAACTTCCCGATCTGCCAACTCAAAATCTAAAGCTACCGAACGATAACCAAGTCTTTCCGCTTGTTGCAGCAACCTCGTCATCAGGGATGTTTTTCCCATTTGCTTGGGGGCTTTGATGCGAATTAAGCTTCCCGGTTTGGCAATTTCTTCATAAGCGCGTTCTTCGATCGGCGGGCGATCGATATAAAATTCCGAAGCCAGATCCAGCGAACCTCCCGGTAACTCAAGATTGGGGATTTGGCATCGGGCATCGGGCATCGGGCATTGGAAATTCTCCCTTTCTCCCCTTTTATTCTCCCCTCCCTGTGTGACGGGTCGGAGTTGGGGGTGGGGTTGCTTTGCTTCTGCATCTCTTTCCCGTAATTCCTCCAAAACTAAGCGCACGGTTTTGATGCTGACTTTTTTGTCGGTAACATCTGATAGCAGCTTCCATAACTTGGGAGCTATCTCTCGCTGTATAGTGTTACTGCTATAACCAGCCACTTGGATATCCTTTAGTTTCTCACCTACCAAAGCCTGCCGAAGTATATTTTTTTGCACATCACTTAAAGGTTCTCCTGTTTTTTGGGCGATCGAATTATCTGCAAGCTCTACAAGTTTTAATACCTCAACCCGATCCATTACGCACCCAAGTATAAGTTCTTCTAGGATAACATGAATTTTCTGAATTTTCTGAAAAAATCTAATTATTCGCCAATTAGCTAATGAAAAAATCATTGAATTTTATGAGTTAAACTCCTGAGTATTTTTAACAAAAACATCTTGTTTCTCTAATATAGTTAAGAAATGAAACCACAGACAAAACAATTTTTAGGAAACGATTATAACCGATATATTTGAGATTTTAGCATTAAAAAAAATTTCAAATCGCCAATAAATTGCTAGTCTGCGGTCAAACTGATTCCCGGTCGGCTCTGAGTAAAAGGTATCATTCAAAAATGAGAAATTCAACAGCCACGGCACTAGCCACCAGAAAGTCAACATTTTATGAATTGATTGCCCCTCTCAACAAAGAAAACTTTAAGAAAGAACTAAAGGAAGTAGAAAAACAGTTTAAAACCGTCCACAGAACGCTGTCAATGTTAAATTTTGACAGTCAGAATTTTAACGGTGTTTTAACTGAAATGGTGACAGCGATCGCCTTAAAAACAGGCGAACTTTTGCGGGCCGATCGCACCACAATTTATCTGTTGGATGAAGCGTCGAACGAACTGTGGTCTTTGATCGCCAAAGATGATGAAGGCAATGGTTCTCTAGAAATTCGCATACCAGTCGGACAAGGGATTGCCGGAGAAGCTGCCAAGTTGAAACAAGCGATCAACATTCCCTTCGACTTTTATCAAGACCCACGGGCGACCGCAGCCAAAGAGTTAGACAAAAAACATCATTACCGCACCTACACCATGCTAACGCTGCCCCTCTTGAACGATGAGGGAGATTTGGTGGCAGTTGTCCAGCTAGTGAATAAATTAAAGAAGAATTACGCCTTCGGAGAATCCTTGCCAGAAAGAATCGATCGACAAGGCTTTACCTGGGATGACGAAGTTTTGTTTGAGGAATTCTCCCCGTTAATTCGGCTAATTTTGGAAAGTTCCCGCTCTTTTTATGCAGCGACGCAGAGACAGCGTGCAGCCGAGGCACTTTTAGAAGCGACGCGATCGCTTGCTTCCAGCAGCTTGGATTTAGATTCAACCCTCAAGCGGGTGATGGACGCAGCGCAAAAACTGATGAACGCCGATCGCAGCACCCTCTGGCTATTAGATCGCGATCGCAAAGATCTGTGGGCGAATATTCAACAGCCAGATGGTTCTCTTAGAGAACTGCGAGTCCCAATTGGCAAAGGATATGTCGGTAAAGTTGCCAAATCCGGTAAACCTCTGAATATTCCTTTTGACTTATATAAAGACCCCGATTCCGAAGTTGCTCAACAAGTTGACCAGCTCAACGGTTATCGTACTTGCAGCTTATTGTGTATGCCAATTTTTAACGCCGACGGCGAGTTAATTGGTGTCACTCAACTGGTCAACAAACGCAAACAAGGCGATTTTCCTCCCTACAACCCAGAAGATTGGCCCCATGCACCGGAGTTCTGGAAGGCGAGTTTTAATCGCAGCGACGAAGAATTTATGGAGGCGTTCAACATTCAAGCTGGTGTCGCCATCCAAAACGCTAAGTTGTTTGAAAAAGTCAAGCAACAGTACGAGACGATCCAGCAACAGTATGCCAAGATTCAGCAACAAGAACAGATGCAGCGAGATATTCTCCGCAGTCTGACGAATGGGGTAATCTCCACCAATGCAGCCGGGGAAATTATTGCCGCTAATCCCAGCGCGAAGAAATTGCTGGGTTTTAACAATGAAGACTTTTTAGAAGGTAAATCAATCTGCGAGGTAGTTCGCATCAAAGAAGGTGACTTCAGCAGTTGGTTTGGGGCAGCTTTAAAGGGACGCGATCGCAAAGCGCGACACCAGTATTATCCAGATCGGACTTTGTTATCTACCGATCTGGAGTCCCGCAGCGTGCATTTATCGATTAATTCGATCGCCGATGCTAGCGATGCTTCCAATGTTTACGGCGCTTTAGTGGTAATGGATGATATCAGCGACGAAAAGCGACTCAAGAGTACCATGTACCGCTACATGACTCAAGAGTTAGCAGAACAATTGCTGCAAAGTGGGGATGCTAAGTTGGGAGGCGATCGCAAAGAAGTCTCTATATTATTCTCGGATATTCGCGGCTACACCAACTTAGTGGAAAACATGGAAGCCGAAGAAGTCGTGAGTATGCTTAACGAGTATTTCTCGGCAATGGTGGAATCCATATTTAAGCATAAAGGCACCCTGGATAAATACATCGGCGATGCGATTATGGGCGTGTTCGGTTCTCCAGTACCCCTACAGGATCATGCTTGGAGGGCAGTACAAACAGCTTTGGAAATGCGATCGAATCTGGCAGAATTCAACGCTCGCCGCCAAACTGCCAATCAGCAATCCATTCGGATTGGCGTTGGCATCCATTCTGGCGCTGCTATCAGCGGTAATATCGGTCACCAACGGCGAATGGAGTTTACCGTTATTGGCGATGATGTTAATTTGGGTTCCCGTTTGGAAGGCACATCGAAATTGTACGGCTGCGATATTGTGATTAGCGGCAGTACCTATACTCCCTGTGCAAATCGCATTTGGGTGCGCGAACTCGATATCGTGCGGGTGAAGGGAAGAACTCAACCGGTGTCGATATACGAGCTCGTAGGTTTGCGTTCCGATCCAATTCCAGCCAAGAAACAGCAGACGATCGAACTTTACGAACAAGGTCGCGAGTTATATCTCCAGCGCAACTTCGATCTGGCATTGCAAAAGTTTGATGCAGTGCTGGCGATCGACAGTCACGATAAAGCAGCGCTGTTGCATCAGCAGCGTTGTCATAGCTGGATGAATACCGCCCTACCAGATGACTGGGATGGCATCGAAACGCTTACCGAAAAATAGGCGAGCTGGTTTGCGCGAATCGCCTATTCTCAGCTGCGAATTTGGGAATTGGGCAATTGGGCAATTGGGTAAAAGCTGATTATTTATACCAAATCGGCTGCGATGACCCCCTTTATCTCGCTCGGCTGTAGAGACGTTTCATGAAACGTCTCTACTACAATGAAATGGCCAAAAATTAAAGGGGGTAACAAACCCGGATTTGGGATCGTAGGGCTTACGCAAATAAACCCTGTTTCCAGACTTATGTCTGAAAGAAACGCGATGTGGAACGTAAGTCCTAGAATTAATAACTCATAACTTCCCGACGCCCGACGCTTTTACCGCGCCACCTCGTCCCCAGTGTCTACGCTCAACTACAATTAAGCTTCTTCTTCTTCTTCTCCTCCTTCAACATCTGCATCTCGGTCAAGTTGAATCAAACGAATGTGCTTGTATCCGAGCCGAATTTCAAACTCATCACCTGGCTTTAATCCCATTGCCTGGGTGTAAGCAGATCCGATCACAATTTGACCGTTCTTATGTACGCTCACCCGGTAAGTCGCTTCGCGACCGCGACCATCTTTCTCACTTTCTGGCTCTAAAGCAATACCTTTAGCTGCCAGTACAGCATCGTAAAAGTCTGTCAGATTGACGCGGACTTGGTTACTTTTGGTCGTGGTGTAGTAGCCACAAGCCTTAGCGGTTTCCCGGCGCGATAGATGGGAAAGTTCTTTGACTTTTTGAAGTAGAGCTTTCCCTGATAATGGCGCTGTTGCAGTTTCAGCCATAAAATTGCCTCTGACTAAATTTCACTTCTTTTGCATTATTGAACCATATACCATTGTTCATTAAACATCAACTACTGTGCTAAATTCTTTTCTCTGTTGTTAAAACTTATCATTTTCGCCAAGACCGCTCTCTCAGTAATGTTGTCCGAGCGCTTACCCATTTCAACAGTGTAATGACGGCGAGTGCCACCAGAAGATTTTGTAGCCTGTGGACGATGAGTGGCGTCGCACGGATGGTGAGGGGAGAATAGGTGGAATTCAGCTGCTGTTGAACTTGGCGATCCCAGTGGCGATCGTTCTTTTCTGCATAGGTAATCGTAGCTCGTGCGGCGGCTTTCCTAAGTTCTTGTTGAGGAATCCTCTCGCACTTCACGAGTAACAGCGAGTTGCCTTCACGCCATCATGAATTGGGGCAGCACAGGCGCAGAGGAGATCTAGGAGCAGAGGGGAAAGAGAGTTGGCGATGAATCTAACTTGGTATCATTAGCAAACATTACAGTATACTCTTTCCGCTCAAATGGAAATTGCGATTCTCGTCAAAATTTCCCCAACAGGGAACGAGAACCGTGAAAAACGATATTTTTTTTACTGTGAGAGGATTTAATCTAGAGTTTCCAGATGGGCTAAATCCTTCCGTACTGTTTGCGATGCAAACAGAGGCTCCAGACGAGCCAGAGAACACCCAGACAGTGATGTGCTTTGTCAGGCAGAGATAGATTCTTCAGCCTGAAAAAAACTTTTGATGTACTGCTTGAGATTTTGGGGGTGCTAGTTTATTTGCACTCATAGGGGAAACTTTACCGCTGGCAGCTAGCAAGTAAGATGTAACCGGAAACAATACTACACATTAGAGTGGACTGATGGCGTTTTTTGCGATCGCATTCTCTGGCAATTCATTCCCCCTTCAAAAAGGATTCCACTCTACCGGCCCACGATTGGCAGTCTCTCCCATACTCTGCCACCTTTGAGTCTCCGATCGATTTGTTTCTCTGATTGCCTGTAGTTGCCCCGCAATCATCGCTTGCATTTGTTCTAGTTCCTCACGGCTCCATTTATAGATGTGCGGTGCAACATCTTTAGGACTGAGGTCGTGGGGAATGCGCTCTTGTTGCATATTGTTGGCCCTTTTTTCAATTGATGCCTCGATCGTTCCGCTTGCTAGCTACTAATCCAAAAAGCATCATAATTACCAGCTCGTGGGTTGGCAATATTTTTAGCTAACCCATAAGCAAACTATATGTGTGCTAAGTCCTTTCCTTACTCGCTGTCAGTAATGGGAATCTTTACCCGCGTACTGTCCGCAACGGATGTGGAATTGGATTCGATCAAACAAATAATACCGTTTTCGGTTGCTTGTGTCACGATCGCACCACATTTAATCGGTGGGGGTAACAAAGATTAACAAGCACTCCTCGGCGCACGTTTTGGTATGAGAAGTAACAATTGTGTTCAATCTTACAAGCATACTTAATAATAAACTCGTTCTTGCGGTAGAAAATAAGCTTGTTCCTGCGGTAGAAGTTTCCGGAAATAACAAAAGTTAACTTACATAGTAAGGACAGCGGAATCCAAACCTCGATAACTCCAAAAAGGGCGAAAGGGAGATGATGGCGTGGCAAAAGCGATCGCAAGAGCTCTGCGGCTAAGCTCACTTGTCGGAGCAGCTATAACTTGCCCAATCCAAACCGAGCCAAAAAAACTCATCTCAACCCACCCTCAAACCTTAACGAGGTATAAATAGCATCAAGTCTGTGTAAGACTTGGGGACTGCCGGCAACATACACCTGATGCTTGGGAGAACGAAAGAGATGAGAAAATATCAGTTTCATGACGAATACACTTTATCAGAAACAGCCGTAGAACTTGGCAAAAAAGCTATGCAGTTAGGGCTAATTCGTAGTTTTGTCGTGCATTACTTTCCAGACAGCAGCCAATTCTATATCCCTAACGAAAACGAATCCGAACCCCTGACACCAGAACGAGCATATCTTCTGCTCAACAGAATCGTGGAAAAATCTGGTAATTAGAAACCCTTAAGACAGTCGAGTGCGATCGCGTGCTCGCAGATATAAATATAAAGCATTAACTATCCAAGGGAGATAACGAAATGGAAATGACGACAACAAATACTACCAACCAACAGGAAAATTCTGGCAACGTCAGCGATGCCGAGCGTTGGACATCGTTAATCGGTGGTGGCGCACTCGTACTTTACGGTTTGTCGCAACGCTCTCTTAGAGGTGCGTTAATGGCAGTTGCTGGTGGGGGTTTAGTTTATCGCTGCGTCACCGCACAAACGGGTATTCAGGAAGCAACAGGTATGAATCAAAGCATTAAAGTTGAAAAGACGGTGACTATCAATAAATCGCCAGAAGAACTGTATCGCTTTTGGCACAATTTTGAGAATTTGCCTCGCTTTATGAAGCATCTCAAACACGTAAAGGTATACGATGAAAAACGCTCGCACTGGATTGCCAGTGCACCTATGGGTAATAGCGTGGAATGGGATGCAGAAATAATCAACGACCAACAAAACAAGTTAATTGCCTGGGCTTCAGTTGAAGGTGCAGATATCGATAATTCCGGTTTTGTGCGCTTTCAACCCGCACCTGCCGATCGCGGTACGGAAGTGAAAGTTGTGATGGAATACAATCCGCCTGGTGGTGTGGTGGGATCTGCGATCGCCAAACTTTTCGGTGAAGAACCGGAACAGCAAATCGTCTCCGATTTGCGCCGTTTCAAGCAATTGATGGAAACTGGTGAAATTGCCACCACAGAAGGTCAAACTTCTTGTCGTCAGTAATTGACAAGTATAAAAATTCCCGTACATAGAAACCCGGTTTCTTAAAGAAACCGGGTTTCTGCGTTGTACTTTATCTGAGTTTAAGTTGTAGCGTGCATCAGACCCCTGAATTTTGGATCTCATCACTAATTTTATCGCCAGTCACGCACCCTACTTAATGTAATTGGCAAATTGAGCTAAAAGCTGCTTAATTGCCGCCTGAAGTGACAGATTTATGGTGTTGGTGGCTATCTTCTGGCTTGGGACGCCATTGCCCATCTTCACCTGGTTCGTATTCTTGCTTGACACTGTTCCAAGCAACATTCATAGCAGCTTCTTCGCTCATACCGTCTTCACTGGCGCTATTGTATGCTGCCAGAAAAATTTGCTGGGCACCTTGATTTAGCTTTTGTTGTACTTCCGAAGGTAAATCTTGTAGTTGTTTCTGAGGCATTAACCCGCTCCTAGTTTTATTTCCGTCTGGGATCATCGTAAAAAGCTCAACAAACAAGTTCCTCTTTCTGGAAGGTAGTATGTTTGATTTACCTATCTATCTTTGGGATGAGCAATGCGTTAAGAGATTTCGTATCCAGTCATACAAAATCTCATAGCTACCAGCCGCCAGAGTTCCTAATACCTTTCTTTTTGCTACTATGCGGCTTCAGGATTTAGCTGGATCATTTCATGCTTAAACTGTTTACTTTGGATTCTCTTTTTTTGAAAAGCAGACTATGTGTGATTATTTGTATGGAAATTGCCGTCAAACCTAATGTGAGGCGGGTGCTTTTTCAAAACTTCTTCAATTAAGTTATTTATTCTATTAATTCTATGTTTAACGCATTCCGGGTCGATAGTGGCCCAAACAATAGCTCTGTTAGTTTTACTCATTTGTGTTTGCCAACACAAAATATATGCGATCGCAATTACATATTTCGCTAAAAATAGCTTGACAGCCTCTTACTTAGGGTAGAGAAGACATAAAAATAAGCCGCTCGTACTAAGTCAATTACTAAATATAGTGAATATTTCATCTATCTAAAGAGTGATAAAATTAAAGAGTAGGGTGAGGTTCGCCCACCTCTACCCAATTCTCAAAGATAAATACGGGCAACCCAAATTCATTTGTACTCAGTCGCAAAAATTTGAATAAAGTCAAAAGTTATACCAATGCTTAATGATGAGCATATTCCAAAAGCTTCTTCGATAGGATGGCACAAGATATGCAACTGCTTCAGCTTTAAAGTTGCTTTATATTGTATGAAACCGGACTTGCCATTCAAACCCACACAAGGGCGTCGCACCTGGACTCCTTATTTCGTTCTGCTTTTGAGTCTAGCGCTGACTGCGATCGCCAGTTATTACGTCGCGGTAATGGCAAGAACTAAAGACGAGCTGCGGTTTGAAAATGCAGTTCAGCGCACCCAGAACGACATTCAACAACGTTTAGACACTTACATCACTCTGCTGCGTACAGGCAGTGGGTTATTTGCGGCTTCCGAGCAAGTTCGCCGCGATGAATTTCGTGCCTATGTCGATCGCCTCGAACTCCGCCGCACTTACCCAGGAATTCAGGGAATCGGTTTCTCAGTGCGAGTATCGCCCTCGGAAAAAGATGGTGTCATAGCGGATATGCGTAAACAAGGAGTAAAAAATTTTACGATAAGACCTGAGTATAAACGTGCCGAGTATCACTCGATTATTTATCTCGAACCGTTAGATCGGCGCAATCAAGCGGCGATCGGTTTTGATATGTTCTCCGAACCGATCCGCCGCGCTGCAATGGAACGGGCACGGGACACTGACTCACCCGCAGCATCCGGGAAAGTAATTTTAGTTCAGGAAATCGACAAAAACAAGCAAGCTGGCTTCCTAATTTATGTGCCTGTTTACCGCAACGGTACAACACCCAAAACAGTCGCGCAGCGTCGAGCTGCATTGCAGGGTTTTATCTACAGTCCTTTTCGTGCAGATGATTTAATGGCGGGAATCTTCGGCAATGACAAATTTCCCTTCTTGGACTTTCAAATTTATGACGGAACTGCTCCCGACGCGAAAAATCTGTTGCACTCCTCAGATAGTAAGAGTAATTTCCAGCACAGATTTTACCGACCTCGCTTTAGCACCACTAGAAAAATAAATATTGCCGGACGCCCTTGGACTATTGTTTTCACTTCGCGACCGGAACTCGATCGCCTTTCCGAAACAACCCTGGTGCCTTACATTGCCTTGGTGGGTGTGTCGATCGCTTTGATACTGTTCGGTGTCACCCGCAGTCAAGTTTGCGCCCGCATTGCCGCAGAGTGTCTAGCCGCTGACTTACGCGATTCGGAAGGGGCGCTCAAAGAAAGCGAGGAAAGATTTCGGCAATTGACTGAAAAAGTCCGCATTATCCCTTGGGAGGCAGATGCTATCAGTGGGAGATTTACCTATGTTGGGCCTCAAACAGTGGATATCCTTGGCTATCCGCTAGAAGATTGGTACACCGATAACTTTTGGGCGGAACACATTTACTCAGAAGATAGAGAGTGGGCGATCGAGTTTTGTCTAAACAGCACAGTTTCTCAGGAAAACTACGAATTTGAATACAGAATGTTGGCGGCGGATGGAGAGATTGTATGGTTACTTGACTTAGTGAATGTCGTGCGAGATGAAAATGGGCCGAAACTGCTGCGCGGCATTCTGATTGACATTACCGATCGCAAGTTGGTAGAGGCAGAACGCAGCCGACTGCTGGAACGCGAACAGTTAGCTCGCGCCGACGCGGAGGCGGCAAACCGTATGAAGGATGAGTTTCTGGCCACGCTTTCTCACGAGTTGCGAACGCCTCTGAATGCAATGGTGGGATGGACGACTTTACTGCGAACTCGAAAGTTTGACGAAGCTACTACTGCCCGTGCTTTGGAGACAATCGATCGCAATACAAAGGCACTTTCCCAACTGATTGAAGATCTGTTGGATGTCTCGCGCATTATGACGGGCAAGTTCCGCTTTGATTTACGTCCGGTGAATCTGGCTGCTGCGATCGAGGCTGCTATTGATGCGGTGCGATCGGCTGCGGAAGCAAAAAATATTATCATTAATTCGGTATTTGAAGACCGACATTGTTTAGTATCTGGCGATCCTACTCGCTTACAGCAAATTGTCTGGAATTTGCTTACCAATGCAATTAAATTCACACCCAAGGGAGGGCTGGTTGAGGTTCATCTCGATCGCCATAACTCCAATGCACAAATAACTGTGATCGATACCGGTCAAGGCATTTCTCCTGAATTTTTACCTCATATTTTTGAACGCTTCCGTCAAGCTGATGCCAGTATCACTCGCAAGCACGGCGGTCTAGGCTTAGGGTTGGCAATTGTTCGCCATCTAGTCGAATTGCATGGCGGAACTATTCGCGCTGAAAGTCCAGGAGAAGGACAGGGAGCAAAGTTTATTGTGACTCTACCGTTTAGGGCGATTAGCGACTTATCGCAAGTTTCGGAAGTTTCGAGAAGCAATGAGCAAGAGCTAGTTAGCGATCGAAATGAGGATGTTGCGATCGACAAATCTTTATTCCTCAATAATTTATCCGTGCTTGTTGTTGATGATGAACCCGATGCACGCGAGTTGGTGACTGCTGTACTGGAAAAAAGCGGAGCTAAAGTAACCGCAGTTGGATCGGCTAAAGAAGCTTTTGCGATAATTACTGAGGCTGCTGCTGGTAGAAGACCGGATATTATGATTAGCGATATCGGAATGCCAGAAGAAGATGGATATAGTTTAATCCGCAAGATTAGGGCGCTTAAGCCAGATCGAGGCGGACAAATTCCCGCTATAGCGCTGACAGCATATGCTAGAGCAGAGGAACGAGCCAGAGCGATCGCCGCCGGTTTTCACATCCACATACCAAAACCTGTCAAGCCAGAAGAATTGATTGCAATCGTTGCCAACCTCAGCAATCGATTTCATAGCTAGGGACTAGAAAAGTCAAAAGTCAAAAATCAAAAGTCAAAAAGAAGAGGAAAAAGGGAAAAAGGGAAAAAATTAATACTGCTTTGTCTAACAGACTCGACTGGGTGAAGAAGCTTCTTTTTGTGAATTTATTCTACTGGACTGGCGCTCTAGCCCTTTTCCTTCTTTTGACTTTTGACTTTTGACTTTCATCGCCCTAGCGATCGCAAAGCACTTTATCCTTTTGACTGACATTTTGATTAGTTGGCAAATAATTACGTGCCAAATTGCAACTTTTAGTTAAAAGATCTTCGAGATTGAAATTCCAGAGAATTACCTTGTTATCCGAACTTGCAGAAGCAAGCATCTGACCGTCCGGCGACCAAGATAAACTCCTCACTTCACCTTGATGATTTTTCAAACTTCTCAGCAGGCTACCGTCAATGTGCCAAAGTCTCACCATTTTGTCTGTACTGGCTGTCGCCAGTGTTTGACCGTCGGGACTGAAACTGACGCTGGTGACTTTACCTCTATGCCTTAAAATACTCAGCAAAGTGCCTTCAATTTGCCAAAGTTTTACAGTTCCGTCCGCACTAGCAGAGGCAAGCATATGACTGTCTGGACTGAAACTTAGGCTTGTTACCCAACTGCTGTGTCCTTGCAAATCTCTCTCCCAAACACCGTCGCGACTCCAAAGTTTGACTGTGCCATCTGCATCGGCGGAGGCAAGTGTTCTGCCGGTAAAACTCCAATTTACGCAAGTGACCCAACTGCGATGTCCTGCTAAGTTTTTGACTGCTTGACTGTTCAATTTCCAAAGTTTAACTGTGCCATCTGCACTAGCAGAGGCGAGTGTTTTGCCGTCCGGGTTAAAACTTATGCTTGTTACTTTATCGTGATGTTCATTGAAAATTTTGAATGGGCGAGTTTCACTCACACCTTTGCCGTTTGTGTGCCAAAGTTTGATTGTGCGATCCTCGCTAGCTGCGGCAAGTATTTGACCGTCTGGGCTGAAATTTAAGCTGCTAATTTTAGCGCTGGCAAGATTGAATGTGGCGAGCGCTTTGCCATCGCTTTGCCAAAGTTCGATCGCTCCATTATCGCTAGCCGCAGCGAGGATAAAAGTTTTTGCTTGTTTTCCCCCCAATTTTTGAGGACTAAAAGTTATGAAAGTTATTTTACTGTTATTTTCCGGCAAGCGATCGAGCTCTTTTAGCGAGTAGATTGCTTGATTGAGGGCGAGTAAAACTCTCATGCGAGTATCGGAGTTAATTCCAAATGGCAATCTTTGCACTCTTTTGCCTGCGCGGATGCTTTCTATTAAGGCATCCCACTTTTTGTTCGATTCCAACAGTGCTTCTGAATATAAGCTGATGGCGTTAATTTCGGTGTTTCTGCGATCGCTCCATACTTTTAGCCAAACTATCTCGGCTATTAAGGTGAAAAATAACACTAAAACTACAAGCGCTCTGATATTAATTGCCACTCTCATTTGGCGCTCGTGTTTTAGTTTGGCTTCAGTTAATTTTCGGCGCTCTTGCTCTTTACTCAGTTCGGCAAGTAAATCTTTTTCCCTACTCAGTCGCTCAATCTCAGTTCGACTTTGTTGTTCTCGATCGCGCAATTCTGCTAAGGCTGATTCTTGGCTGGCTGCGAGGAATTGATAATCGCGATCGCTCAAACTTTTGCCTGTCGCCCAATTGAGTGCTTCTTGCAATGCTTGCCCTCGTAACAATCGCGATTCATCTTGACAGTCGGATGCTAACCATGCTAATAATGCTGCGCCATGAGGACGCAAATCGGAAAAAGCTTTTTCAACCCAATTTAAGTTAAAAATTGCCTCGTAAATGCGATTGTAAACTCTTAATTTACCAGCACGCATAACTACCAAACCAGATAGCCTTAGTTGCGCTTGTTCGGGTGTGTCATCGGCGGGAATTTCTCCATCTTCTAATATTTTTTGATAAAGTCCCAGCAATCTGCCAGCGCGTTGCTGATTGGAGAGGATGCGATCGCGTATCGTTTTAATATGCGCTGGTTCATCATGAGATTCCCAATTTTCGATAATATAATCTTTTACCAATTCAGTAATTGTTGATGGTTCATTGTTGATGGTTGATTGAACTACTAATTTACAAAGTTTTTGCGTGAGAAACGGCTGTCCGCCTGTCCATTCCAATATCTCTTTTAAAATTTCTTGAGAGTAGTTTAATTTTTCTACCAATCCTTTGGCTAGCGGTTGAGCTTCGTGCAGTGCAAAACCATTTAATTCGATCGCACGACCGATATTAAACGGCGTGCGAGTGGGATCGGAAATTAAATCGCTTGGCGTAGCGACTCCCAACAAAGCAAATGTAAGGCGCTGGTATTCCGATTTTTGGGCGCGTTTGTTGTGGCAAGATCTAATGAGGGCAAAAAAGTCGTCTAGAGGTTCTTTGAAACTGAGGACGCTATCAATTTCATCGATAAAAATTACGATATTTTCAGTAACTTTTACCAGCAGCACTTCTTCTATCAATTCACCTAAACGTTGGACTGGGGGAATTAATTCGCGATCGCGCCACCAGTTCATAAACTCCATCGTGTTAAACAAATTGAAATTTGTCAATAGTTTGTAGGCGACGCCTCCATACCATTTTTCTAAAGAAACTTGCTGACTGCCAATATCTGAAAGGTCGATCGTAGCGCAGGCGACTCCTTCAGCTTTTAGCCTTTGCATCGTTCGCACCAGCAAGCTAGACTTACCCATTTGTCGAGAATTGAGTACATAGCAAAATTCTCCTTTTTTCAGTCCTTCATATAAGTCATTGTCAGCTTGTCGCACTACATAAGTGGGTGCATCCACTGGTAAACTTCCGCCGATTTGGTATTGATAATTGTCTGACATATAAATAAATTTTAAATTTTGTGGTGATAATAGAAACTTATTAAATCGTAGGGTGGGTTAGGCACGGGCAATAATTTCAGCGCTTTCGATCGATAATTTAGTTCCCGTGCCGTAACCCACCGACTCAACCGTAACATTAACGAACATTTTTCCCCATCAATCGGAAAGAGCCGACTGTTAAAGGCATTATATAATAAAAGTGATCGCCCTTGGTTTCCTTGAGCGTAAGATAAGAGCGATCGCATCCTACCCATGCTTAAGAAATCTGTTTTACATTGCCATTATTTTCTTCTCCCACAATCGAACCAATCCCCTCCAAAGTCGATGGAATACTGCGCGGATCGACAAACATCACCTTACTGCTTCCACTGCTACCAATCTTGATACCCATTTCGATATAATTTTGCGCCAGTAAAAACTGCAAAGACTTGGTAGCATTGGGATCGGCATTTAACTTTTTACCAAGAATTTCCATCGCCGCCGCCGTACCTTGCGCCTTTAAAATTTGCTCTTTTTGTTGCGCTTCCGCTGACAAAATTGCTGCTTTTTGCCGCGCTTCCGCTTCAATCAGTTGTGCTTCAGCTTCCCCCCTCGCTGCATTAACTACCGCTTCTCTTTCCCCTTCCGATGTAAGAATTGCAGCTTGTTTTTTGCGTTCCGCAGACATCTGCAATTCCATCGCACCTTGCACGGTTTTAGAAGGAACAATTTCGCGCAATTCCACCCGCGTCACCTTTACACCCCAAGGTTCGGTAGCTGTATCTAAATCTCGCAACAAACTTTTGTTGATTGCAGTGCGTGCGGTGAAGGTTTCATTCAGTTCAAGGTTACCCATTTCTGAGCGAATTTGAGTTACCACCAAATTCACAATTGCCGCTTGCAAATTTTGGACTTTGTAATAAGCTTTCTCAATGTTGATAATCCGCCAGTAAACCACGGCATCTACACTGATGGAAACGTTGTCGCGAGTTATACAAGTTTGAGGACTGATTTCCAAAACCTTTTCTCGCGTAGTTTCTTTGAATACCACTTGCGATAGAAAAGGGGTGATAAAATTCAAACCAGGTTCTAATTTTTTGCCATCATATCTGCCGAGAAATTCGACTAATGCTTCATCGCCTTGATTGATAATTTTGATACTTCCGGCGAGGGTAGCTGTTCCCGTAATTGCCATAAATGCCAGCCACATTAAATAATCCATGACTAATCTCCTTTTTGTATGTCTAAGAATCGAACATTGTTTCGGGAGCGACAATCAAAGTATTGCCTTCTCGATGCAAAACGTAAACTTTTTGATTGGATGCGATCGCACCTGTTTTATCCGCACATCGCGCTTGCCAAAAACAACCTTCATAGAGAACTTGTCCGGTTTCTCCCGGTAAAATATCCGTGACAGTTTTCGCTTCTGTCGCATCGGGAATCACAAACTTTTTACGCTTGATTAAGGTGGGACGTACCCAGATAATACAAGCAAAAGATACACCCATCCAGTACAAAATTTGGATGCCAAAATCTTCGTACATAATGATGTTCCAGTCGATTCCCAGTCTTACGGTCATTTGCCATACCATAATTGATGTAATAAAGGCACTTGCTGCCATAGACAAGGCAATAAATTTATATTGAGAAGACAATTTTTTGGCAAGTAAAAATTCACTGGTAGTGAGAGTAACTCCGGCAATTAACCAAAACCAAGGTGGAGTGATGAGGAAGTTGCGATCGCTCGTTATTTCTGCCAGTAACCAGATTGGGTAAAAGTCCACAATTCGATAACCTCCTACTGAAAAAGCTTTTTAGGTGCGACAATTAAAGTGTTGCCTTCGCGACGCAAAACGTAAACTTTTTGGTTTGGTGGAATCGCCTCGATATGTTCGTCACAACTCGCCTGCCAAACAGAACCTTCATAAAGTACTTCTCCGGTTTGTACTGGTGTAATTTCTGTTATGGTTCTGGCTTCTGTTGCGTCTTTAATAACTTTATTTCTCTGCTTCATAAACATCGGACGTATCCAAATAACGCAAGCCGTAGATACTCCCATCCAATAAAAAATTTGAAATCTAAACGGCGGGACGGTATTTGCTCTAAATAAAAACAGCGCTAAAAGAAAGGCGCAAATTCCTGTTGTTAGCGGTACGAATCGAAAACTTTTTGCAAAACTTTTTGGTAGAAATAATTCAGTTAAGCAAAGACTGATACTAACTGCCAACCAAAATAAAGCTAAACTTAACTGCCATCCGATCCAGGTAAAGCTAGGCAACACATTAACCTCCCGGTAAGTTCATCCATATTCACCAAACCTTTGCTACTTTCTATTTAGACAGATGTTTTATTGAGTTCTTGACTGACTTGTTCGAGAATTCATCGACTTTTCATCGACTTTGAGCACTTTTTCCAGGGGCATTCCCAGAAACTTTCGCATCAGATTAATGGTTTCTAGTTTTTGTGCGATCGACTTAATTCCCAAGTTTAGGGTTATGCTTTCACCAGATGCCAAAAAAATCGCAATTTCATAATCACTTGTATCATGATGCTGCCATCCATTTGATTGAAGCTGGACATCTAAAATATCCGCAATAAAATACCAACTTACTTTGGTTTTAAGCAAGCCGCGTCGCTGGATGCTTAAGCTGTTGTAGTCTTTATCAAAATGATATATAACTACTCGTCCAGGCCAAATTAGCACGAAAGCGCTTGCGATTAGGTTGAATAGAATAAAAAATGGCACCCACAACAAATCTACGAACTGGCTAAGTTGCCAGTAGATTAGCAGAACGATCGAAAAAGTGCCTAATATCCAGCCAGTTGTACCAACTGGAGTTTAGACTAACCGCGCTTTAGGGCGCGGTTAGTCTAAACTCCTATACAAGGCAAAATAGCTCAGCTTTTAGCTGAGTAAAAAAAGATTGATTTAATCAGGATTTAAGAGAAAAATAAGTTAGCTTTTTGAGT